>CAMWTX010000146.1 GCA_947177315.1 uncultured Bacteroidales bacterium
GGGCTGGGTGGGCGCCAAGTTCAACCGTGACGTGGAAACCGACCCCAAGCAGAACTACGCCTATCAGACCTTGGCCACCAATATGCGGGGATTCCATCAGAATATCCGCAACGGCAACACCTTTGCGGTCATCAACAGCGAGATTCGCTTTCCGTTTATACAGGTGCTCTCGCCCCGTCCGGTGCAATCGTCTTTCCTAAGGCACCTGCAGTTGGTGGCATTCGGCGATATAGGCAGCGCCTGGAGCGGATGGAGCCCTTGGTCCAAGAACAATCCTTTCTATAAGAAAACCATCGAAGACGGCAAACTCACCGTGGTGTTGGACAAAGACGCCAACCCGATTGTGGGAGGTTTCGGATTCGGGCTGCGGATGCAGATACTGGGCTATTTTCTGCGCGGCGACCTCGCCTGGGGCGTGGAAAACGGCATCGTGCACAAAAAGCCCGTCTTTTATTTTTCGCTCAGCACGGATTTCTAAAGACTCAGCACTCTCCGCCCGTGCAGGAGAGAATGCAATCCTGGCAGGCCTGCAACTGGCCGCTGAAACGTTTCTTTACCAAAGAGGTTAGCCAAAGGCGCAGTTCTTCCACACCGATTTCCTTGAGGATTTCATCGGCATAGGCACGCATCAGAAGCCGCCGCGCCGATTCGGCGGAGATGCCGCGGCAACGCATGTAGAAAAGCGCGTCTTCGTCGAGCTGCCCCACCGTAACGCCGTGGTTGCACTGCACATCGTCGGCATAGATTTCCAGATAGGGCTTGGCGTAGGCCTGCGCCTTGGGAGAAACCAAAAGGTTGCGGCACGACTGGTAGGCTTCGGTCTGCTGCGCCTGCGGGCTTACGAAAACATGCCCTTTGAAATAGGCTTGCGCCGAATCGTCCATCACCCCCTTGAACAGCTCGCGGCTGTAAGTTTGGGGCGCCACATGGTTGATTTTTACCTGGTTGTCTGTTTTCTGTTCCCGGTCTTGCAGGTACAGCCCGAACACTTCGGCATGCGCCTTGGGTTCCAGCAGATTTATCTCGGTATTGTTCTGGGTGATGCCGCCGTTGAGCGTCATGCGGTGCAGGTTCAGATGTGCGCCGGCCTGCAAGTTGGCTTGGATATGATGGAATATCTTGCAGCGGTCTCCCACGTTCTGCATCTGTATGTATTCCAAACGGGCTTCCGCCTGCAGATGGATTTCGGTAAGGGCGTTGGCCAGTATATCGGCCTGGGGATGGCTGTCGGTGCAGTGCACCAGGCTCAGGGAGGCCCCTTTTTCCAACAGCATCAGGTAATGGGGCTGCAGAAAAAGCGGCTCGTTGCCCAGGCAGAGGTTCACAATCTGCAAAGGCTTGTCCAGATGGCAACCGGCGGGCAGATACACCACCAGGGTTTCGGGGGCAAGCTCGCGGTTGAGCCGGACAAACTGCAGGGTATCGGCCCCGCGGCCCGGCTTGGCGAAATCGGCGGTGAGGCGTATCTTGCCGCTCTCCGGTTCGGCTTCTTCGGCCTGGAAGAAGGCCTGTAGCCTTTCGCGTTCCGCCGGGGAAAGGTCTTGGAGGCGGCATACGCAGGGAGCGTTGCCCAAGGCGGCATCCTTATCGGGAAAAAGCAGGTTCCTGCCGGCCTGCCCCGCCACAAAACCGTTGCACACCGAAACGCGGTGCGTGTCTAAATCCTTGATGTCGCAACGGAATTCCTGCGGCAGCCCGTTTCCGGAAAGGGGCGTCTTGCGTTGCAAAAAATCATTTGCCGCCAGTTCCTTCCACAGCGAAATATGTTGGGCGAACATGCCGCGTCCTGTCGGAATGCGGCTTTTGGCCGATGCCGCCCACTGTTGAAGCATATCCTTTGTGTTCTGCATGGTTCTTGCCGCTTATTTGTCGGTAATGTGGTCCTTGAGCCAGTCGTAGCCTTTTACCTCAAGTTCCTTGGCCAGTTCCTTGGTGCCGGTCTTTACAATCTTGCCGTCGGCCAGCACATGCACGAAATCGGGCACGATGTAATCCAGAAGCCGCTGGTAGTGTGTTATAACCACCACGGCGTTGTCTTTGTTGGCCAGTTTGTTCACTCCGCCGGCCACGATACGCAGGGCGTCGATGTCGAGCCCCGAATCGGTTTCGTCGAGAATGGCCAGCTCCGGCTGGAGCATCGCCATCTGGAATATCTCGTTCTTTTTCTTCTCACCCCCCGAAAAGCCTTCGTTCACGCTGCGGTTGGCCAGTTTGTCGGTCATGCCCACCAGGGCCTGCTTTTCTTCCATGTATTTCATGAAAGCGAAGGTATCCATCGGGTCCAGCCCCTTGTACTTGCGCTGCTGATTCACCGCCGCGCGCATAAAGGAAGTGATGCTCACCCCGGGAATCTCCACCGGATACTGGAAGCCCAGGAAGATGCCCTCGCAGGCGCGTTCCTCCACATTGAGGTCAAACAGGTTCTTGCCCTTGTAGTTGATTTGGCCGCCGTCCACCTTGAACATTTCCTTTCCGGCGATAACGGATGCCAGCGTGCTTTTTCCGTTGCCGTTGGGCCCCATGATGGCGTGGATTTCGCCCCGGTTCACATGGAGGTTGACCCCCTTTAAAATCGGCTTTCCATTGATGGAAGCGTGCAAATCTTTTATTTCGAGTAACATGATGTGTATTTTTCGGTTTGATTGATAAGTTGTGGATTCATTATCCCACACTGCCTTCCAAGCTAACGCTCAGCAATTTCTGCGCTTCGGCGGCAAACTCCATGGGCAGCTGTTCCAATACGTCTTTGGCATATCCGTTTACGATAAGGCTCACCGCGTCTTCTTCCGACAGGCCGCGCTGGCGGCAGTAAAACAGTTTCTCTTCCGAAATCTTGGAGGTGGTGGCCTCGTGTTCCACGATGGCGGTACGGTTCTGGCACTGGATGTCGGGCCAGGTGTGCGCCCCGCAGCGGTTGCCCATCAGCAGCGAATCGCAACGCGAGAAATTGCGCGCCCCTTCCGCCGCCGGCATGATCTTTACCAGGCCCCGGTAGGAGTTTTGGCTCTCCCCTGCCGAAACACCCTTGGAAACGATGGTGCTGGAGGTGTTCTGCCCGATATGGATCATCTTGGTGCCGGTATCGGCCTGCTGACGGTTGTTGGTCACCGCCACCGAGTAGAACTCGCCCGTGCTGTGGTCGCCCTTGAGGATAATGGAGGGATATTTCCAGGTAATGGCGCTGCCGGTCTCCACCTGCGTCCACGAAAGCTTGGCGCGCGAACCCTTGCAGATGCCGCGTTTGGTAACGAAATTGTAGATGCCTCCCCTGCCCTCCTTGTCGCCCGGATACCAGTTCTGCACCGTGGAGTATTTTACTTCGGCATCCTTGAGCACCACGATTTCCACCACGGCGGCATGAAGCTGGTTCTTGTCGCGCATGGGTGCCGTGCAACCTTCCATATAGCTCACGTAAGCCCCTTCGTCGGCAATGATGAGCGTGCGCTCGAACTGCCCGCTTTCCTTGGCGTTGATGCGGAAATACGAAGAAAGCTCCATGGGGCATCGCACCCCTTTGGGAATGTAGACGAAACTGCCGTCGCTGAACACCGCCGCATTGAGCGCGCTGTAGTAGTTGTCGCCCGCCGGCACCACCGAGCCGAGATATTGTTGGATAAGGTCGGGATGGTTCTTAATCGCCTCGCTTATAGAGCAGAAGATAATGCCTTGCTTGGCAAGTTCTTCCGAATACATGGTCTTTACCGACACCGAATCCATGATAGCGTCCACCGCCACCTTGGGCAACTCCTTGCTTTCGTCGAGCTCGATGCCCAGTTTCTTGAAGGTTTCCAGCAGTTCGGGGTCGATATTGTCCAAAGGATTGTCCGATGCCTTTTCGGGAGCGGCGTAGTAGACAATGTCCTGAAAGTCTATCGGCGCGTGTTCGAAGTGTCCCCACGTGGGTTCCTCCATTTTCTGCCACTGACGGAAAGCCTTCAGGCGAAAGTCGAGCATATAGTCGGGCTCTCCTTTGAGACGCGAGATTTCGCGCACCACCTCTTCGTTCAGACCCTTTTTGAGGGTATGGGTGGCCACGGCCGTCTCAAACCCCCATTCATAGTCGTTTCGGGTTATTTCCTTCAGGATTTCGTCTTGTTCTTTCTGCTTTTTCACGCTCTTTGCCTGCATTTAGGTGCGCGAAGTTACAAAAACGTGCGTATTTTTGAGGGGTTGAAGCAGATGTTTTCCATGTTGCTGAAAGAAAAATTGCGGAAATATAACTCTTTATTGGAGAGTTTTTTGTCTCTCTCTATGCTGAACGGGCTGGTGATTCTCATACCCCTTGTCGCCATGCCGTATGTGCTGCGC
>CAMWTX010000147.1 GCA_947177315.1 uncultured Bacteroidales bacterium
GCCCCGAATGGGGCGGCTCTCTTTAAATCATTCCGATTTATTTCATCAACTTACGTAATTCACTTCGTAATGCATTATCCTCTATCACATCTTCCACGGTGTTGGCCCAATAGTTCCGTAACCCGAAACCGCTGGCCGAAGTAGTGATTTCCTGACGGAACAAGATGTCTCGGGTAGCAATATCAAAGCAAACTACCGCATATGTGCCCTTGCCCATTCTCTTGTCCAAATTCATGGCGATAAAAACCATACCCAAACCTTCCGTTTCTTTCAATTCATAACGTTTTAATTGTTCGGAAATATTTATCGGATGCTCCGGACGTTCACGCAAACCTGCTGTGTCGCGATGCTGAATCAAATTGCAAACCGGTTCTATATCAAGTTTTACCGGCTTACGAAGCATTTTCCTGAAATCGTATTTTTCGGGATCCTGCACCAATAACAAATTGATATCCTCGAAAGTGGCTACATACTCCTTGGCCGTTTCCGCCTTGCTTATAAACTGGCTTAATTTCGACTTTTCCGCATCCCTAATCCACACTTCCGAATAATCAACTCCATACACATTGACTAACGAAACGCCACTCATGGCATTCTGCGCTTTTGCCGTAAAGCCGGCAACGATTAAACAAATCGCCAAACAAATCTTTTTCATGATATTTGTGTTTTTATGTGTTTGTTTCTCTATTTATTATACATTTCTCAAGTCGATGAACTTGACCACCTTTCTGCCTGCGGGCGGACGTTGCAGACGGGCGATTATCTCCGGAGCCTCGAACACCACATCGGGAGCCACACGGACTTTGGAGCGGAAGATATCCTTTATCTGCTTGACAAATTCCTCGCTATGGTTCTTGCTTCCAATCTTTATCTGCACTTGGTCGGTCTCGATGGAATTGGTATAGACTTCCACGATATAGTTTTCTATTTCGGGAATATTGTCCAGAATATCGAACAGGGCCGGCGGATAGAGCGTGGTTCCCTTGAATTTTATCATCTGCCCCTTACGCCCCAGAACGGAGCTGAGACGCACGGTATTGCGTCCGCAACGGCAGGGATCATCGTAATGGATGCAGATATCGCCGGTCTTGAAACGAAGCAACGGCATACCGCGCACACCTATCGTGGTAACGGTTACTTCTCCGGGAACACCTGCCGGAACGGGTTTGTTCTCGTTGTCGAGAAACTCCACGATAATCAAGTCTGCCGGTACATGGCCTCCGTTATGACAGGCGCATTCGGTAAAGGAAGACTGCATTTCGGTGGAGGCATAGGTAGAGAACAGTTCGAGTTCGGGCCAACGCTGCGTTATCCTTGCTCCCAAAGCGGTTAGGGCACCTTCGGAGGTACGCAGGGCCTCTCCTATGCAGATGGCTTTCTTTAAGGAACAATCGTGCAGGTTGATGCCGTTGGCTTCGGCATAATCTATCAGGTTGAGCAAAAACGAAGGCACCACGATGCAAGCTGTCGGCTTGATGCGTCTGATGGTATCCCATTGTAGTTCCGGAATTCCGTTGCCCACCCGCACCACGCCGCAACCCAATTCCCTCGCGCCCATAAAATATGCCAATCCTGCCATGAAACGGCGGTCTATCGTGGTCATTAACTGTAGAATATCTTGAGAGGTACAGCCGCATACGGAAAAAGAACAAGCTTCGTTATACGCCAAACGGTCCAGGTCTTCGGATGTGAGCGCAAATGTTACCGGATCGCCCAAGGTGCCGGAGGTGGTTACATAATCGATGATTTCGTTTTGGGGAACACAGACAAAATCGGCATTATGCAACTGCAAGTCTTCTTTGGTGGTAACGGGAAGCGTCTGCAAATCCTCTATCCGCCGGATATTTGCAATATCTATCCCGTGCTTTTCAAACATCGTGCGGTAAAACCGGGAATTGGATTGCAGATAGCGCAATTCTTCCGCCAAGCTTTCTTCTTGAAAGCGTTTGATTTCCGCTTGCGAGCGGTAATGTATTCCTTTATCTCTTACCATATTTCCTTAACTTCTTTTCGATTTCTTCCCGCTGGTTTTCTCTCGGAATTTCTTTTTTCAACGCCGTTTTCCAGGCTGTTTCCGCTTGCAGGCGGTTGCCCTGCATAAAATGGTAATCGCCCTGCAAAAGATAGGCTTCGTAAAAATCGGGGTTTTCTATCGTTAAACTATCCACATAGGCATTTGAAAGCATCACGGATTGCGCAATGGCTTTCCGCACCGCCGCCGCCCGTTCCCGATAACGGAGCACCTTGGCATAGACGTTTTCGAGAAAACAGAAATCCTCCGCAATATCGCGCCCGTTGTCCGCATGGGAAAACAAAACCGAGTCCGGATTTCCGAAAATGCGGTTCAAATCATAACAAAGATACCTCCCCGATTGCCAAGGAGCGGTGGAAACCCACACAAGCCTTTGTTCGGGCATGAAAATAACCGAATGATGGGCGATATATTGATGAATGGACTTTTCGTTGGTCAATCCGATGGATTTTTCTTCCAATCCTTTGTCGTTTCTCAGGATGGATGCGGCTTTCTGCGGTGTGAGCGGAGCTTGTTTGCTTATCAGTTCCTCAAGCCTCAGATAACGGTATCTGCTGTCGCTTCGGGCCATGTTCTCCTTGTTGGCGGGGTCTTCGGAAAAGGCTTCCGACTGGTAATGGTTGGTGCATATCAGCGGAGCTTCCCGTACGGAGTATAAGGCCTGTTTTTTCGGCGTTTTTTCGATGATGGCGGCACAACGACCATTTGCCTGCCCTATCAGCAGGGACTCAGAAACAAAAGTCCGGCAGGTGTCCGCTATCCGGTATGCTTCTTCTATCGTGGCCGCATATTGCAGGATATGGCGCGCCAAAAGCGATATCGGCATGGCGGCACGGGTGGGAATCGCTCCTTTGGCTGCATTGATGGTGAGCGTAAGCCCTTTTTCATTCATGCCCGACACCACGCCTATCATACCCGGCCATCCGACCGAAACGTAACGATAGCCGGATGTGGGCGTTACAAAGCTCACCAATTTGTTCACCGCAAAATCATCGCCCACGTAGAAATCGAAATTCCTGCCGATCAAAAGCGAGGAATCGGCGCTTTTTTCGTTCCATACCGCAAAGGAACTGCACCCTACCAGCATATATTCCTGCATGGCGTGGCCTATATCGTGGGCGGCATGATAGTTGAGCTGCCGTTCGTACGGTGTTCCGAAAACATCGAAATCATGGCTGCAGAATTCGGAAAGCGCCGCTATCTCGGCCCTGTATTCCTCCGGTATATAATGCGCCATTTTACGGTTAAAGAACAACATGAGTTTGTGCAATACGCCAAGATACATATCGGAAGGCACCAATTCTTTTATCTGCCTTACAAACACCTCTTCCTGAAAACGGAGCAAATCCCGGCTCATCGCCCCCATGACCGCCCCGCGTTCCTCCGCATCGCCCCTTATATCCGCTTCCCATAGTCCATAAGGGTTTCTGTATAACGTATTACCACGACAAACACGGAGCGTATCGAGCGAAAGGTCAAGCGTGTAATCGGCAGCATCCACACGTATGTCAGGCCTTTTCAAATCGGCGTTCACCGCCAAAATCCAGACTGTTGCCGCCAAAAGCAGCAAGACCGCCACAAGCGCGGCCACACACCATGCCGATATTTTCAAGATTCTACGCATTTCCTATCTTTTTTACCAGATATTCTTCCCCTAACAAAGCGCTACAGGTTACCGCCGCACTGGCGCAAACGCCCAAACATCCATGCACATTCATATTCTGTCCGGTAAAATAGAGATTTTCTATCTTCATACGGACGGGTATGCGCGAAAGCAGGGCGTTCCGGCAATCCTTGATGATGCCGTAGGCGGAGCCGTCCAGCGTTGACGTATAATCACGATAGGTTAAGGGGGTTGACGTATAGACCGCCTCGGTTTGCGCTTCCATTTCCGGAAACAAACGGGAAACACAATCCAGCATAGCGTCCGCATAGCGCTTTTTAACCGCCTCATAAGCCTCGCCGCGTTTGCCGATTTCCGTATCCGACCAATCTCCAAAAATCTGCGGAAACATCGGTGTCAGCAAAGAAACCGCGTCTGCATAAGCCCCCTCTTTAGGCGGTTGCATACTCAAAAGGATAACCGGGATGTTGCAACCTTTGTAATCGCCTTGGGAAGACCATGCGTCCGGACGGTTATGGAAATAATAATTACTGTTGACATAAGGGGTCTTGCCGGGCTTCATCAGGATATGCGCCGTAAAGCAACCATAAGAGTTGGGAAGAGCGTGTATATGACGGCAATAAGCGGGAC
>CAMWTX010000148.1 GCA_947177315.1 uncultured Bacteroidales bacterium
AAACGGCTCTCCCGTTGCCATCCGTGGGGCGGCAGCGGCTACGACCCCGTGCCTTGACTTTCTTTTAGTCTCTGAAAATCATTTCCACCATTTTCTTTGCCTGTTCGTCGTTGTCGTAGAACGGAAACAGAAATTGTTTCCGTTTCTGGATTTCCTCTTGTCCAAAAGGCGTTTGCATGCAGCGGTGGCAAAGCGAGATTATCTCCTGCGGGTTGCGGGCGATATGGCAGAGGCAATCCAGTCCGCTGCCATTCACCATAGCAGGGTTCACCACCACATGCCTGCCCGAAAACAGGCTGTTGAGCAGTTTGAGTTTGAGGCCGGTGGCTTGGAAAGTAAGCAGGAGGTTCAGTTGCGCCTGACGGATAAGAAAGTCCATTCTTTCTCTTTCCGGGTCGGCTTCCAATATGATGTTGGCGTGTTTTTGGGCGGCTCTCGAAAGCCTTTTGCTAGGTTTCATGCCGGCAATCACACAGCGGTAGGGTAGTTTTGAAAACACGTTCCGAATAAGGTAAAGGGCGGCTTTTTCGTTTTCCGCCACCGACAGTTTGCCGTGGTAGAGAATAAAATCCGATTGCCCGGGTGTGGCGGAAACCTCTCGGTTGGCATGGAAGCAAGGCACAAACACCACGCGGTTTTCGGGAAATTTCTTTTGCAGGTAGGAGGTGTCGGCTTGCGAAACGCAAAGCATCAGTTGCGCCGCCTTGACTTTCTTTTGAAAAGCGGCGAAGCGCAGGCTTTCCAACAAGAGAAAGGATTTCCTTATCAAGCTGTGTTCCGATAGGGCGAGTTTCCGGTAATAGTCGTGTTCGATATTGCATTCCCTGAAAATCTTGAACCGGTTCCTGAGGCTCGGATGGTTCAGGTAATAGCACGAATGAAGCCCGTCGAAAAGTATCGGATAGTCGTTTTTTTGCAGGTTCTCGAGCAGAAGCGGATCTTTCCTGCCGTAAACGTTGTAGGGAAGTGTCGAGAGGTTGGGCAACAGCCCTGTTTTCCTTTTATAATAGTGAACCTCCAGGCAGATGTTCTCCAGTTGCGGGGCCTGTGGCCGGTCATATTCGAAGCAATGCAGGATAACGCCGATGCCTTGGCGGTGCAGGGCCTCTATCTTGTAATAGATGTCGATAACGCCGCCATAGTTCGGAGGGTAGGGGATATTGAGGGCTATGATGTTGATTTTTCTTTCCATATCTAAAAACCTTGTTCAGAGGTTTACCACCAAAGGTAAATACAAAATTAAGGTTTGAGGCAGCTTACATTCAAAGATAAACATATTTAATTGATTTACAAATAATACGTATTTTCTATTATAGCAGTTGGCCGTTTTTCGTTATAGCAGTTGGCCGTTTTTTGATGCCGATGTTGAAAAGTCGTGAAGAAAATTTTTAACAGAAGGTTGTTTAAAAGTAAAACATCTTTTATCTTTGCGCTCCCTTTGCGCGTTGTGTGCGATTGGATTAAGATGAAAATTGTTTGAAAATGAACACCTTGACTTACAGAACCGTTTCGGCCAACAGGGCTACGGCCAACAAGAAATGGGTTTTGGTTGATGCCGAAAACCAGACGCTCGGTCGTCTTGCCTCTGAAATTGCCTCTTTGTTGCGCGGCAAGTATAAGACCAACTTCACTCCCCACGCTGATTGCGGAGATAATGTTGTTGTAATCAACGCCGACAAAGTTCGTCTTACCGGCAAGAAACTCCACGAAAAGGTTTATGTGCGCCACACCGGTTATCCCGGCGGCCAGCGTTTCGCCACCCCGGCGCAGATGCTCAAACGCAAACCCTATTTCGTTATCGAACACGCTGTAAAGGGAATGCTGCCCAAGAACATTTTGGGAAGCCAGTTGTTCCGCAACCTGCACGTTTACGCCGGCGCCGAACACCCGCACCAAGCCCAGAACCCCACATTGATTAATGTTAAAGACCTCAAGTAATAGCCATGGAAGTTACCAATAAGACAGGTAGAAGAAAGACCGCCGTTGCCCGTGTATATCTTACCGCCGGCAGCGGAAACATTGTGGTTAACGGAAAAGATTACAAAACCTATTTTCCTACCACCATTTTGCAATATGTGGTGAATCAGGCATTTGAGGTAACCGGAACCCTCAACCAATTCGACGTCAAGGCCAATTTGGACGGCGGCGGCGTAAGAGGTCAGGCGGAAGCCCTCCGTTTGGGTATCGCCCGCGCCCTTTGCGAAATCGATGCCGAACACAGGCCCGCCCTCAAAGCCAAAGGCCTTATGACCCGCGACCCGCGTATGGTTGAAAGAAAGAAACCGGGTCGTCCCAAAGCACGCAAACGCTTCCAGTTCAGCAAGCGTTAGTATATGCAAGGCTATCGGAGAGGGTCGTTTGCCGATTCTCTCCGGTGCTTTTGCCTTAGGGTCTGCCGCCCGTTTAGCATCCAAATTGTCCGGATCCACTAGGAAAGGCTACCGGATAATTGATTTTAGTGAAAGTAAACAAAACGCAATATCATGTCTAAAGTATCTTTTGAGCAATTGCTTGATGCAGGTGTGCACTTCGGCCACCTCAGAAGAAAGTGGAATCCCAAAATGGCTCCCTATATCTTTGCCGAAAAGAACGGGATCCACATCATCGACCTCCAGAAAACAGAAGCCAAATTGGATGAGGCCTGCGCCGCTATCAAGCAGATAGCCAAGTCGGGTCGCAAAATCCTTTTTGTGGCTACCAAAAAGCAGGCTCGCGCCATCGTTGCCGAACAGGTGCAGCGCGTTTCGATGCCTTACGTTACCGAACGTTGGCCGGGCGGTATGCTCACCAACTTCGCCACCATCCGCAAGGCGGTCAAGAAAATGGCCAACATCGAACGCTTGATGAACGACAAGCAGTTCGAATCCATTTCCAAGCGCGAACGTCTGCAAATCCGCCGCGAAAAGGAAAAACTCGAAAAGAACCTCGGTTCCATCGCCGATTTGAGCCGTCTTCCCTCCGCTATCTTTGTGGTTGACATCAACAAGGAACACATTGCCGTGGCTGAAGCCCGCCGCTTGAACATTCCCGTTTTCGCGATGGTAGATACCAATGTGAACCCCGACTTGGTAGATTTTATCATCCCTGCCAACGACGATGCCTCCAAATCGATTTCGATTATCGTTGAACAGATGGTCAACGCCATCGAAGAAGGCCTTACCGAACGCAAGCTCGACAAAGACCAGCAGAAAGACGAAGAAGAAGCTGCCGAAGGCGAAGAAAGACTTTCGGTAGAAGGCATGGATGAAGAAGAAAACGAAGGCGGAAGCGAAAAGAAACGCAAGCGTGCCGCAGGCGAAGGTGCCGAAGGCCAGCGTGAACGCCGCCCGCGCAAGACCACGCCGGTAGGCGGAGCCAAAAAGGTTTCCAAGAAATAAGAGGAAACGGATTCAAGGCTCGCCGAAAGCAGATTCGGGCGAGCCTTTTTTATTATTCAATAACCTAAAACATCAAGAGAAATGGCAAATATAACAGCCTCCGAAGTAAATAAACTCCGTCAGATGACCGGTGCCGGCATGATGGACTGCAAGAAAGCCCTTACCGAATGCGATGGCGATTTCGACAAGGCGGTTGAATTCCTGCGCAAGAAAGGTCAGAAAGTGGCCGCCAACCGTGCCGACAAGGAAGCCAAGGAAGGTATGGTTTGGGCTCAGGTAAATGCCGACAATACGTTTGGCTGTATTGTAAGCCTCAGCTGCGAAACCGACTTTGTGGCCAAGAACGACGAATTTACGGGCTTGGTTCGCAAGATGGCCGAACTGGCGCTGGCCAAGAAAGTAAAGACCGCCGACGAAGTGAAAACTTTGGATGTGGATGGCCGCACCGTGGCGGATCACATTACCGACCTGGTGGGCAAAATCGGCGAAAAGATGGAAATTCCCGGCTATGAGTTTATCGAAGCGGGCAAGGTTTTCGCCTACAACCACAACGGTAACAAACTGGCTACGTTGGTAGGTTTCGACAAGGCTTCGGCCAAGGACGAAGTAGGCCATAATGTGGCCATGCAGGTAGCCGCCATGAACCCCATCGCCCTCGACAAGGATTCCGTTCCTGCCGCCACCATCGAAACCGAAAAATCGGTGGCTCGCGAAAAGACCAAACAGGAACAGGTTCAGAAAGCGGTGGACAACGCGTTGTCGAAAGCCGGCATCAACCCCGCGCACGTGGATTCTGAAGAACACATCGAATCCAATACCGCCAAGGGTTGGCTTACGCCCGAACAGGCCAAGCAGGCCCGCGAAATCATCGCC
>CAMWTX010000149.1 GCA_947177315.1 uncultured Bacteroidales bacterium
CACTTTCTTCAAAATCGGGCTTTTTACGATTGGGGGTGGGTATGCCATGTTGGCCTTGGTGCGGAAAATCATTGTGGATGACCGTCATTGGATCGATGAGGACGAGTTTGTGGAAACCATTGCCGTGATGCAGAGCCTGCCGGGGATTTTTGCCGTCAATACGGCCTTGAGTGTGGGCAAGCGCGTTAAGGGAAAGGGCGGCAGCGTGATGGCGGCTTTGGGAGCGATGCTTCCCTCGATTGTCATTGTGCTGGTGCTGGCGGTGTTTGCCCAGACCGCCAAGGAAAACCCGGTGGTGGAAAGTTGTTTCAAGGGTATCCGTCCGTGCGTGGTGGCGCTCATTCTTTCGCCGGCCTTGCAGATGGTACGGAAAGCCGGCATTACCTGGCGGAATTTCTATCTTCCGGTGGCCGCTGCGGTGCTGGTATGCGTTTGGGGCGTTTCCCCGGTGTGGGTCATCTTCGCGGCAGGGTTGCTGGGAGCGGGGCACGGCCTGTATATCCAAAAGAAAGGAATGCCCTCATGACCTACCTGCTGTTGTTTTGGGTATTTTTTAAACAGGGATTGTTGGGGTTTGGGGGCGGCTACGTGATGCTTTCGCTCATGCAGTACGATGTGGTGGAACGCTATGCGTGGATTGATTCCCGACAGTTTGCCGATATTGTGGCACTCAGCCAGATGACCCCCGGTCCGGTATGCATCAACGCCGCCACCTATGTGGGCTATCATGCCGCTTTTGATGCCGGCGGAAGCGTTTTGGCCGGTATTGCCGGTTCGCTGGTGGCCAGTTTCGCCGCCTGCCTCCCCTCCCTTTTTCTGATATGGGTCGTGATGGCATTCCTGTTCCGGCACCGGGGCAATCCTTTGGTAAACGGCGTGGTGAGCGGTTTAAAATTAGTATCGGTAGCCTTGATCGCTTCGGTGGCGGTTATGATGATGAACCCTCATAACTTTATCGATTACAAGAGTCTGTTGATTTTTGTGTCGGTATTCGCCACCTCTTTCCATAAGAAATTCAGCCCTATCCTGGCTATCTTGCTGAGCGCGGCGGTGGGCTTTATACTTTATTATTAATGGCATTCTTTCACACGCATATCATTACCGGTCCTATCCGCAGCCGCCGCCTTGGGCTTTCCCTGGGGGTGAACCTGCTGCCGGTGCGCAACAAACTCTGCAATTACGACTGTGTGTATTGCGAGTGCGGCTGGAATACTGTGGAGGAAGCCGAACCGGAGCAATTGCCAAGTCCTGAGGCGGTTGGCGCAGCTTTGGAAAAGGCTTTGACGGACTTGGCGGCTCAAGGCGTGCGCCCCGATTCGATAACGTTTTCGGGCAACGGAGAACCTACCCTGCATCCGGATTTCGGGGCGATTGTGCCGATGGTAAAAGATTGTGCGGCAAGATTCTATCCTGAAAACCCACCGGGTCTGACCCTTATCTCGAACGCCACGCAGATCGGCCGGAAAGAAGTGGCGGAAGCCTTGAAACTCTGCCAACGGGTGCTGTTGAAACTCGACGCGGGCACGCCGGCCATGTACGCCCAAATAAACCGCTTCCAAAAGGGTTTCCGTTTGGGAGCGTATCGGCAAAACCAAGAAGCGGAGGCCTTTTTTGAAGAGCTGTTGCGGAATCTGCGGGCCTTCCCCTACCCGTTTACGGTTCAGGCCCTGCTGTTTCGGGGCGAACACGAGGGGCAGCGGCTCGACAATACTTCGGGTGCGGAATGGGAGGCTTACTGCCGGCAACTGGCGGCCATCCGTCCGCAAGGCATCATGCTCTACGGACTCGACCGGGAAACCCCGGCCAAGAAACTGCAGAAGCTTTCGGCGGAAGAATTGGAACGGAAGGCGGAGGATTTGCGCCGCCGTGGATTTAAAAACGTTTCGGCATTTTTTTAAATATGCGAATAACAGAATATCCCATAAGCGTTTATCAGGATTTTGAGAAGGCGGTATCCGGAGATGACCGCTTCCAGAAGAAGCTCATAGACGACGGATATCCCGAATGGGCGGCTTTTGCCAACGGCATTTTGGGCGACGACGAGGCGGTTATGTGGCTGCTCAAGAACGGCTATCCCGAGATGGGCGTGCTGGCCAACGGCATGGACGATGAACCGGCGGCGATGAAGTGGCTCAACCAGCATCCCGAACTTTTCTACTATTGTTTCTGCCAGGCCACCAAAAACGACAAAAAGGCCATTTCCTGGTTGGAACAGAGCAACTACACCGCATTTGTAATTCTTGCCAAATCGATACGCAAGGCCATGCGCCGGCGCATCAAGCGCGAAACCTTCTGGTACAAGATTAATTGGTGAGGGCGTTTTTTTTATTTCGCGTTCAGGATTATATCAATAATTTTATTACCTTCGCACCCCTTGACGAGGCTGTGTTTTTAAATCCGGTACAGCTTCTTAATAAACAAGTTAAACAAAGGCAGACGGAACGTCTTTCCGGGTTTGACGCCACGTATGCCGCAATTTTTACCCTAATGGCAAACGAATTTGCTAAAACAGGAATCGAAGAATTCGATTGGGATTCCCTTTCTCATCACCAAATCAAAAAGGAAAAAGAAAAGGATGCCAGTCAGAGCCCGCTTGACGAACAGTACGGCAACACGCTTAAGCAGATTGCCGACCAGCAAGTGATAGAAGGCTTTGTCGTTTCCAAGAACAACCGCGAAGTGGTGGTGAACATCGGCTACAAGTCCGACGGTATCATTCCCGTTTCCGAATTCCGCTACAATCCCGACCTCAAGCCCGGCGACAAAGTGGAAGTTTATGTGGAAAGCCAGGAAGACGCTACCGGTCAATTGGTTCTCTCCCACAAGAAAGCGCGTATCCTTAAATCCTGGGAACGCATCAACGAAGCTTACGACAACCAGGAAATCATCAACGGTTACGTTAAGAGCCGTACCAAAGGCGGCTTGATTGTCGATGTGTTCGGCATCGAATCTTTCTTGCCCGGTTCGCAGATCGACGTGAAACCCATCCGCGACTACGATGTGTTCGTCAACAAGACGATGGAATTCAAGGTTGTGAAAATCAACCACGAATACAAGAACGTGGTGGTTTCGCACAAGGCGCTGATCGAAGACGAAATCGAACAGCAGAAGGCCGAAATCATGTCCAAGCTCGAAAAAGGACAGGTTCTGGAAGGAACGGTCAAGAACATCACCTCCTACGGTGTGTTCGTCGATTTGGGCGGCGTAGATGGTTTGATCCACATCACCGACTTGAGCTGGGGCCGTGTAAACCACCCCGAAGAAGTGGTGAAACTGGACGAAAAGATCAACGTGGTTATCCTGGATTTCGACGAAAACAAGAAACGTATCGCTCTCGGTCTCAAACAGCTTACCCCGCATCCTTGGGATTCGCTCGACCCCGAATTGAAGGTGGGCGACAAGGTAAAGGGCAAAGTGGTCGTTTTGGCCGACTACGGTGCTTTCGTGGAAATCATTCCCGGTGTGGAAGGCCTTATCCACGTTTCGGAAATGTCTTGGTCGCAGCACCTGCGCTCGGCTCAGGAATTCCTGAAGGTGGGCGACGAAGTGGAAGCCGTTATCCTCACCCTCGACCGCGACGAACGCAAGATGTCCTTGGGCATCAAGCAACTTACGCCGGATCCCTGGCAGCATATCGCTGAAAAATATCCGGTAAGCTCGCGTCACACGGCTACGGTGCGCAACTTCACCAACTTCGGTATCTTCGTGGAACTGGAAGAAGGCATCGACGGTTTGATCCATATCTCCGACCTGAGCTGGTCCAAGAAGATCAAACATCCTGCCGAATTCACCAAGATCGGCGAAAAAATCGAAGTCATTGTATTGGATATCGATGTTGAAAACCGTCGCTTGAGCCTCGGTCACAAGCAGCTGGAAGAAAACCCCTGGGATGTTTACGAAACCTTGTTCTCGGTGGGCAGCATCCAGAAGGGAACGGTGGCTTCCGCCAACGACAAGGGCGGCGTTATCGTACTGCCCTACGGCGTGGAAGGCTTCTGCCCCAACCGCCACATGGTCAAGGCCGACGGCAGCAACCTCAAGGTGGAAGAACAGGCTGATTTCAAGGTTATCGAATTCAGCAAGGAAAACAAACGCATCGTGGTTTCGCACATGCGCATCCACCAGGAAGAAGCGGCTGAAGAACGCGCCAAGACGGAAAACGAAAACCGTAAGAACGCCGACAACACCGCCAAGGCGGTAAAGAAACTCCACGAATCGTCTGAAAAGA
>CAMWTX010000150.1 GCA_947177315.1 uncultured Bacteroidales bacterium
TCTTCCGCCCGGGCGGTATTGAGGTTGACGGGATGTTCGGCGTATTCCTGCAGTTCCGCCAAGGCTTCTTCGTAGGCTTCGGGCGCGGTTTCCAGCAGATCTTCCAAGTGTTCTTCCCGCCGTTCCCAAAGGCTTTGTTCGGAAAATTGGAACAAACTGTCTGCCGGCGCGCCCGACCACAGAAAAACGATGCAAAGGGAGAGAAATCCAAACATCGCTCAGGATTTTTTGGAAAAAAGATGTTTTACGGTAACGCCCACGCAGGTTTCAAAGCCCACGGGGTTCTGATAGGCAAAGCTGATTTCGGCCTGGAGGCGCCGCCCCGTGTAGGCGAATCCTATTTTATAGGCGGAGGGGTTGATGCGGGCCTGGGCGTAAACCAAGAAAGGAGGGGTGTCGCTCCGGGCAGTTTCTATCGCGTAGGAGAAACTGATGCCGCCCTGCAGCGGATAGCGCAGGTCTTTGTATAGGTCAATGCCGAAATGCAGGTTCTTGTAGAGATTGCAGGCCGCCCCGATACGCAGGAAAAGCGCCTGGTTCCATTCTTTTTTCTGATAGGTTCGGAGCGGAACGCCTTGCCCGCCCTCGAAAGCCAAGGCCCAGATGCCCCGTTTGAACGCGGCGGAGAGCCCGATATCGAGCCATATCTCACCGGGGCGGTTCTCGATGCGGCTGTCGATGCGGCAGGCGGTAAAGAGCCCCAATCCCAGTCCGGGCAAGAGGTTGCGCCCGTAACCGAAGCCTGCCTGTTGCTTGTGCCAGGCCGCAAAGCCTTGGTACCCGTAATGGAAATGCCAGTTATCCTTGCCCTTTTTGAAGGATGCCGAAAGCCCGTAATGTCCGTTTTCCTTGATGAACGCGCTGCGGCAGAACGCGCCGAGGGAAAGCGCCGCCGCTTGGTTTGAGTAGAGGGCGTAGAGGGCAGGGGCTTGGCCCGACCGTTCCGCATAAGGCATATCCTTGCCCAAGGAGGCTTGCAGGGCGAAAGGCAACAGATAATCGCTCTGCGCGTTCACGGCCGATGCCGCAAGCACAAGGGCGCAGGAGATAAAAAGCAATCGCATGGCATAGGCCCGTCTGAATGGCAGCACGGGTTATATATAGAATCCAGGAATCGCGTTTTTATCGAAGAAGAAAGGTGATTTTTAAGGATTTTTAACGGAAAAACGCCCTTGCAGGTATCTGCAAGGGCGTTTTAAGAAAGCGTTTATTGAACGCGGAAGGCGAAGTCCATGTGCTTGAGGTCTTCGTTGGCCTTCTTGATTTTTTCCTTCAGGTTCTTTTTGTGCGCCATCACCTTCTTGCGGTAGAACACTGCCGTATCGTCCGAACCTACCGAAAGAATCTGCAAGGCGAGGATGGCGGCGTTCAGCGCCCCGTTGATGGCTACGGTGGCTACCGGGATGCCGGGAGGCATCTGCAGGATGGCAAAAGCGGCATCGATGCCCTCAATGCTCGATTTGATAGGCACGCCGATAACGGGCAGCGGGGTAAGGGCGGCGATAACCCCCGGCAGGTGAGCCGCCATGCCGGCTGCCGCGATAATCACGCGCACGCCTCTTTTCTCGGCGTTCTGGGCAAACTCGATTACCTCCATCGGGGTGCGGTGCGCCGAGAAAGCGAGAATCTCGAAAGGAACTTCCTGTTCGTTGAGGAATTTGGCGGCGGCTTCCATGATGGGGTAGTCGGAAGTGCTGCCCATGATAAGGCTCACCAAAGGTCGTTTGGCTGCCGGACGTTTCTTTTCCATAGGATTTGTTTGAGAGGGTAAAGGTACATTTTTGTGAACAATCCACGAAGGTCAGGGCAGGAAAGGGGAGGGGAAAAATGAATTTTGAGCCGGATACTTGTTTGTTAGAAAAAAAAGTGCGACCTTTGCACTCCATTTCGGCGGTTGGTCGCGGCGCGGCCTGTGTTAACGCCGCGCAATTAAAACATTTACAGTCATGTCGAAAGTTTGTGAAATAACCGGAAAGAAAGTGGTGAGCGGAAACCATGTTTCCCACTCCAACATCAAGACCCGTCGCAAATTCTATCCCAATTTGCAACTTAAGAAATTCTATGTACCCGAAGAAGACGCCTGGATTACCTTGCGTGTTTCGGCCAAGGGTATCAAGAACATCAACAAGAAAGGCATCATGGCCTGCCTGTTGGAAGCCGAAGCCAACGGTCTGTTGAGGCTGTAATAGGGCTTAGGTTTTATTGGTTTGATAAGGAGAGAGGCGAGGAGTATTCCTCGCCTCTCTCCTTTTTTTTTGCCCCAAGCGTTTTGGGAGGACAGTTAGTTCTGTAATATCATTTCCAAACAGCCGGCGTAGTAATAGGGTAGATTGAACAAGCGGAAAGTTTTTCCGGAAGGAGTAGTGACGGTATTCACCGAAAATGGTTCCGCCCAAAAACGCACGGCCACATCGTGCGATGCCTTTTCCATAAAACGGTGCAAGGATCGTAAATGGGCGTTGTTTCCGGATTTCACTTCTATCGGAATAAGCCTGTCGTCCATTTGAAAGACAAAATCTACTTCGGCTTCCGAACCGCTTCCATTGACCCAAAAATACCGTCTGTGGGAAAAGACATTATCTCTCCCTAATAATTCCTGACCTACAATCTGTTCCGCAATGCGCCCCACCCAAACATCGCTTATATCCGAAGCCGCCGACAATTCCTTCTGTATTCCTCCCACATAATTCACCAATCCAGTATCCATCCACAATAACTTGGGCGCCCGTTTGGGTTCGGGCAACAAGGGAAGTTCCGTGAGGGAAACCGGATATGCCAATTCCAACAACATGGTCTTTTCGAGCGTGCGGAAAGCCTCGCCCATATCCCGGGAGCGATAGAGGGAATTTCCGAAGTTGTTGAAGGTAATCCGTTGCGCCGCATATACCCAGCCCACATTCAGGATATGCCGTATGATATTCCGCATACCGTTGTCCGCATATTTCTCAACGTCATCCCGATAGCCGGTCAAAAGCGATTCATAAATATGGTTCAGGGCCACTATATCCTGATGTTCGGCATAATGATTCACCACTTCGGGCATCCCGCCGATGAGGGTGAACGTACGGAACAGATGCAGGACTTGGGAATGCAAGGGAAGAGGTATTTTGCCTTGTTGCTGTGCCTGTTGCAGTTCATGATGCCCAAGGGCTCCTAAAAATTCATGGAACGAGCAGGGTCGCACCGCCATATACTCCACGCGTCCAACCGGAAAAGAGATATGTTTGTCGATAAGATTTTCAAGCAAGGACCCGGCGGCAATCACATCTATGCCCGAAACCTCTTCATAAAAATAACGTAACAAGGCCACTGCTTTGGGCGAATTTTGTATCTCATCGATAAACAACAAGGTGGGAACCTCCCTACGTGCCTTTCCATTGAGCAGATAGATAGATGTTACTATTTCATCTATCGACAAATCGGATTCGAATAGTTTCCTGTCGGCGCTCTTTTCGAGGTTTAACGTAAGATATACCTCATAATCTTTGGAAAACGCATTGACCAAGGTGGTTTTTCCAACCTGACGCGCACCGCGCAGAACCAAAGGCTTATGGTCGGGGCGTTGCCTCCATTCCCGTAACCTATCGACAGCAGCTCTCTCAAACATAATTAAAGTGCTTATTATCCGTTGCAAAGATAATAACTTTGTAATAAAATAGGGGCAAAATTGCTTGGTTTTTGTAATAAAACAGGAGTAAAATTTGCCGATATTTGTAACAAAATAGGAGCAAAAACAGAAGAAATTTGTAACAAAAGGGGAGGAAGATGGCGGATTTTCGGTTTATGGTGGCAATAAGCAAGGTATAATTGGTTGGATAAAGAGAAAGGCGAGGAGTATTCCTCGCCTCTCTTAGTTTTAAAATCCAAACATTTGTGGTGGTCTGCTTCGTTGTAGCCTTTGGTTATTTATATCAACTTTAATCCACGGGGATTTGAAGTTTCTTCAATGAAAGGCAGTTTTTCAAGTACCGAGACAATACAAGAAGAACATCTGCCTTTTACTTGTTCATTGATATCCTTTCTTGCAATATAGCCATTCTTTATTAGGTTGTTATATGCAAAACGGAATTTATCAATGGATATTGAACTTTTGATGCCATTAGATGATATTCTTGAGATGCCGTTATCATTTATGTCAACAATCGTATTTGCTCCCCGTCTGTTAGGAAGATCCTCCCATTCCGGTTGCGCCCAAGTAAGT
>CAMWTX010000151.1 GCA_947177315.1 uncultured Bacteroidales bacterium
CGCATACCCGCCTATTACCTGCCCAACCGGGAGGTGGTGGGGGCCAAAAGTCCGCAGCCAGCCTTACAAATCGCCCAACAGAAATATCCGGAAGCCGCTTCCTACACCTTGGCCGATCTCCGTCAGGACGAAGATGTGCTCGATACTTGGTTCTCTTCATGGCTGTGGCCTATCGAAGTGTTCGACGGCGTGCGCAAACCCGACAACGCCGAAATCAACTACTACTATCCCACCTCCGATTTGGTAACGGCTCCCGATATCATCTTCTTTTGGGTATCGCGCATGATTATGGCGGGTTTGGACCTGCGCGGCGAGATTCCTTTCCGCCATGTGTATTTTACCGGCACGGTGCGCGACAAACTGGGCCGCAAGATGTCTAAATCGCTCGGCAACTCGCCCGACCCGCTCGAACTGATGGACAAATACGGCACCGACGGCGTACGCGTGGGCATGTTGCTTACCTCGCCCGCCGGCAACGACCTGCCTTTTGATGAAAGCCTCTGCGAACAGGGACGCAATTTCTGCAACAAGATATGGAACGCCCTCCGTCTGATTAAAGGTTGGAGCGTGGATGAAAACCTGCCGCAGCCGCAAACCGCGCAGATAGCCTGCCGCTGGTTCGAGGCCCGTTTGGCGCAAGCCTTGCAGGAAGTGGAAGAAAACGCTTCCAGATACAGGCTCAGCGAAGCCTTGATGCAACTCTACCGCCTCACTTGGGACGATTTCTGCTCCTGGTTCCTCGAAATGGTAAAACCGGCATACGGCCAGCCTATCGACGCCCAGACGCTGCAATCGGCCATCGGCTTTATGGAAACGCTCATGCAGGCCCTGCATCCTTTCATGCCCTTTATCACCGAAGAGATATGGCAGGTGTTGAAGCCGCGCCAAGAAGGTCAGAGCGTGATGTTCCAGCCCCTGCCTGAAATAAAGCTGGATGAAGCCCGGAACCGCCTGTTGCAGGATTTCTCCAAGGCCGAGGCCGTGATAATGGGCATACGCGCCTTGCGCAACGAAAAGAACATACCGCAGAAGAACGCGCTCAAACTTTTGGTAAAGGCCGAAAGTTCCCGCATGGGCGAGTTCGAAGGCCTGGTGGCCAAACTCTGCAACATAGAGGAAATATCGCTGGTAAAGGATGCGCCGCAAAACGTGCTTTCTTTTGTTTCCGACGGCGTGGAATATTTTGTGCCGATGGAAGGCAACGTAGATGCGGATGCCGAAAGGGAAAGGGTCAACAAGGAACTCGAATATACGCGCGGTTTCCTGCAATCGGTGCTCAAAAAATTGGAAAACAAACGCTTTGTGGATTCCGCTCCCGCCGCCGTGGTGGAAGCCGAACGCAAGAAACAGGCGGATGCCGAACAGAAGATAGCCGTATTGGAAGCCCAGCTCAAGCAGCTGTCGAAATAGGCGTAAACCGGTTCAGGAGCCGGAAAAAACAGTATGAAAAAGATAGATAGGTTTGTAATCAAGTCGTTCATCGGGCCGCTGGTGCTTACTTTCTTTATCGCCACCTTTGTGCTGCTGTTGCAGTTTCTGTGGCGATATATGGACGATTTGGTGGGCAAAGGCTTGAAGATTGTCGATATCATGGAGTTCCTTTGGTACGCCTGCTGGACATTCGTTCCCATGTCGTTGCCTTTGGCGGTGTTGCTCTCCTCCTTGATGGTGTTCGGCAACCTCGGCGAACATTACGAACTGGTGGCGATGAAAGCCGCCGGTCTGCCCTTGCGCCGCGCCATGCGCCCGGCCATCTTTTTGAGCCTTGTCATCTGCGGCATCGCCTTTTATTTTGCCAACAACGCCGTGCCCAAGGCGTATATGCTCCACCGTCAGAAATACCACGAGCTCAAGACCACCCGGCCGGCGGTAAACGTGCAGGAAGGCGTATATTACTACGATATTCCCGATTATGTGATACGGGTCGGAAAACGCCGCGACGACGGGCGTTATCTCGAAGACGTGCAGATTTACGACCATTCCGAAAGAAAGGGCAACCGCGCCGTTACGATGTCGAACCGGGGCAGCATGTTCACGATGGAGAACGGCAGATATTTGGTGTTCAACCTCTACGATGGCTACTCTTATGGCGAGGATTTGTCTTCGGGGCAGTCGATGGGTTCATCGCGCAGCTCGGCGGAGAATCCCTTTACCCGTATCAAGTTCGATACCCAGACCCTGATTATGAACCTGGGGCGTTACGATTCGCCCGACCGGGACGACAACCTCTATGTGCGGCATCAGAAATCGCTGGGCTTGAAAGACCTCGGAGCGCAGATAGACACCTTGCGCACCCGCACCGACGAAAGGGTGCGTGACCTGTTGGGCAGCATCGACAACCGCAACTATTACCTCCATTCCTTGATAGGGCAGGACAGTGCCGTGTTGGCAAGGTTCAACGAACAGGTGGCGCAAAAAGATTTCAAGCCCGAATACGTGGCTTCCTATTCGCTTAAGGAAATAGAGGATGCCGCCTTGATCGCCTCCTCCATGGCAGACGATATGGGCTATTATAAGAGCGACATCAAATACCATCAGGAAAGGCTCAATTCCTACCGCGTGGAAGAACACAAGAAATTCAGCCTTTCGGTGGGATGCCTGATCCTGTTCTTTATCGGCGCGCCCCTCGGCGCCCTGATACGCAAGGGCGGCATGGGGATGCCCGTGGTGGTGTCGGTGCTGATGTTCATCATCTACTACATGATTTCGGTTATCGGCGAAAAGGCGGCGATAGAAGGCACGCTCACTTGCACACTCGGCTCCTGGCTCGCCACCTTTGTATTCTTGCCCTTCGGGCTTTTCCTCACCTTGCAGGCTACGGTCGATTCTTCTCTGCTGGATGCCGATACCTGGCGGCGTATGTTCGTGAAAAAAGAAAACCGTGGATAAGGCCGAGGCACAGGAAAGGATTCGGTATCTTTCCGATTTGCTTACCGAATACAACAAGGCTTACTACCAAGACGACAATCCGGTGGTGAGCGACTACGAGTTTGACCTCCTGCTCAAGGAACTGGAAGAACTCGAAAACCGCTATCCCCAGTACCGTCTGCCCTATTCGCCCACGCAACGGGTAGGCGGAGAGCCGGTAAAGAATTTCAAGACCGTATATCATACCGTGCCCATGCTTTCGCTGGGCAACACCTATTCGCGCCAAGACCTGACCGAATTCGACAACCGCTTGCGCAAGCTCACCGACCGGGATTTCGAGTATGTGTGCGAACTCAAATACGACGGGCTTTCCATTTCGCTCACTTATCAGAACGGCGTGCTGGTGCAGGCGCTGACCCGGGGCGACGGCATCAAGGGCGATGATGTTACGAACAACGTAAAGACTATCCGCAGTGTTCCCTTGCGGCTTGCCGGAAGCGGTTATCCCGAAAGATTCGAGATAAGGGGCGAGGTGCTGATGCCCAAGGCCTCGTTTGCCGAGCTCAACCGTCAGAAAGAAGAGATAGGCGAACCGCTTTTCGCCAACACGCGCAATGCCGCTTCGGGCAGCTTGAAACTGCAGGATCCGGCGCAGGTGGCGCAACGGCATCTGGATTGTTTCCTTTACTTTCTCATAGGCGATTCGATTCAGGAGAGCCTGCACGAAGAACGCCTGCGGCTGGCGGCATCCTGGGGTTTCAAGACCGGCAGCTATTACAAGCGTTGCGCCAATCTGCAGGAGGTTTTCGAATATATCGACTATTGGGAAAAAGCCAAAGAGAACCTGCCTTTCGATATAGACGGCATCGTTATCAAGGTAAACGACACCTCCCTGTGGCCGCGGCTGGGCAATACCGCCAAAAGCCCGCGCTGGGCCATCGCCTATAAGTTCAAGGCGCAACGGGTGCTTACCCGCCTTCACGAAATTTCCTTTCAGGTGGGCAGAACCGGGGCGGTTACTCCCGTGGCGAACCTCGAAGCCGTGCCTTTGGGCGGCACGGTCGTAAAACGGGCGTCGCTGCACAATGCCGACATCATTCAGAAAATGGATGTGCGTATAGGCGATTTCGTCTATGTGGAAAAGGGCGGCGAAGTGATTCCCAAAATCGTGGGTGTGGAGCTTTCGCGCCGCGAACCGGGAACGGAAGCATTTCAATTTATAACGCACTGCCCCGAATGCGGCACGGCTTTGGTGCGCCAGGAGGGCGAAGCC
>CAMWTX010000152.1 GCA_947177315.1 uncultured Bacteroidales bacterium
TCGGAACATACACCGAGAACCTTGTTACCACGGCGGGCTGCGACAGCGTGCGCGAGTACAGCCTCTTGCGGCGTTGGCGGCATTATCGGGTGCAGGTGAGTGTGCGGGGCGAGGGCTCTGTAAACGTAACGGACACCGTGTTGCGCGAGGACGGGAAACTGCAACTGTCGTTCATGGCAGAACCTTGCCATGAGGTGGAAACGCTGTTGATAAATGGCGTTCCGTTTGCTCCCGTTTCCACGTATTTGTTAGACGGCTTGCAGTCAGACCATAGGATTGAAGTGACGTTCGCTCCGCGATGGCAGACGGCCCGCCTTGAAATTGTCGACAGCGTAACACCGCCCTGCGGAGATAAGCCTATACGATTTTCCTGCCTTGTGAACCAAGAAGTTCCGATATCGTTATACATCGGTTACGATGCCATGGCCTTGTCGGCGGGCTTTAGGGATACGGTGTTGGAAATCAGGAATGGAAAGTTTGAGCCGATAAACGTGCAACTGCCGATACCCACGGTTCCGCGTCCCGGCCGCTATGGCATAAATCTGCGTTGTTCGGATATGTCAGGCTGCCTTATGGCGGAAGATGCGTTGACCTTCGAAATACCGTACCCGTCCAACATCATCGTGCAGAAGTGGAACAACGTGTTGGCGGTGCTGTCGGCGGAATACAACGGGGGCTATGAGTTCTCGGGCTACCAGTGGTATAAGAACGGGGAGCCGATGGAGGGCGAGACGAGGCCGTATTACTACGCCAAGCCTTACCTGCGTTCCACAGACACCTACGCGGTGCTGCTGGAACGCGCCTCGGACGGGCTGAAGTTGCAGACTTGCGGCCTGAAGCGCAAGGGCTATCCGAAGGAACTCTCGCTGGAGTTGCGCCCCAATCCCACGGCGGCGGGCGAGGAAGTGCAGGTGTCGGTAATTGGCAAACCCGAGGCGGAGGGCACGATCGAGGTGTTCGACGACATGGGCAAACCGGTGTATGAGAGGGTGTTCCGCAGGAGCCACACGCTGAGGCTGTCCGTTCAGCCGGGAAGTTACGTGGTGCGCGTGCGCGATGCCAAATCCACATGGACGGCCACGGGAAAACTGCTTGTGCAGTAAAGTCTGTAAGATAATCTGTTGGTCTCGAAATTCTCCGATTTTCGGCAAGGAGGAAGTTTGCCGTTTCTTTGTTGATAATTTCCCGTTCTTCCCGTTTTTAAAGAGCGGGCTTTGGCGTAAATTAGCAAGTTATTTCAAAATTGCATGAAGAGCATCTGCCAAATATATAAAGTCGGAAACGGGCCGTCGAGCAGCCATACCATGGGTCCCATGCGGGCGGCGCATATCTTCGGCAAGCGTTATCCCGAAGCGGCGCATTACCGGGTGAACCTCTACGGCAGCTTGGGCGCCACGGGGAAAGGCCACCTTACGCACGAGACCTTGCTGCACGAACTGGGCGAGGAAAAGACCGTTCTGTGCGAGTATCCCGAAATTTTTCTGCCCGAACATCCCAACGGGATGCTTTTCCAGGCCTTTGACAGCGCGGACAAACTGCTGGGCGAATGGACGGTGTTCAGCATCGGCGGCGGCGACATCCGCCAAAAGGGTTCGGACGAGATTTATCTGGAAGAGGGCAGTTCCTATTCGAACGAGGATATCTACGAGCTTTCCACGATGCACGATATTCTGCACTGGTGCCATAAAAACGGACGTACGCTTTGGGAATACGTGGATCTGC
This sequence comes from uncultured Bacteroidales bacterium, assembly GCA_947177315.1. Taxonomy (GTDB): domain Bacteria; phylum Bacteroidota; class Bacteroidia; order Bacteroidales; family P3; genus Pullibacteroides. Next base: position 1,723 of record CAMWTX010000152.1, read on the forward strand.
ACGAAAAGCCGGGCTATCTGGAATACCTGGCCTATGTGTGGAACTGCATGAAAGAAAGCGTGGAGCGCGGACTGAACAACGAAGGGATGCTGCCAGGCGGCCTGCATCTGCAGCGCAAGGCGGCGCAATACAACATCAAGGCGCAGGGCTACGACCGTTCGCTCAAGACCCGGGGGCTCATCTTCAGTTATGCATTGGCCGTGGCCGAAGAAAACGCGGGCGGCGGCATGATCGTTACCGCTCCTACCTGCGGCTCGGCGGCGGTGATGCCGGCGGTGCTCTACCATTGCCACAAGAACTACAACATTACCGAACAGCGCATACTCAAAGGCTTGGCTACGGCCGGGCTGATAGCCAATATCGTAAAGACCAACGCCTCCATTTCGGGGGCGGAGGTGGGATGCCAGGGAGAAATCGGCGTGGCCTGCTCTATGGCCAGCGCGGCGGCCAACCAGATCTTCGGCGGCACGATTTATCAAACCGAGTATGCGGCCGAAATGGGATTGGAACACCATTTGGGGCTTACCTGCGACCCGATGTGCGGCTTGGTGCAGATTCCCTGCATAGAACGTTGCGCCTTTGCCGCCGTGCGCGCGTTCGACACCAATGTATATGCGGCACTTTCCGACGGGCGTCACCGGGTAAGTTTCGACGAGGTGGTCAAGGTGATGAAACAGACGGGGCACGACTTGCCCGCCCTTTACAAGGAAACCAGCATGGGCGGTCTTGCCTTGATGAATCCCGACGGGGATTAGGAGGAAAAGGCATGGACGGAGATTTTGACCTTTTGCCCGAAGCCTTGATGGCCTATGCCGAGGCGCATACCACGCCTGCCGATGCGTTTTTGCAGGCTTTGGAACGCGATACCTACGTGAACGTGCTTTGTCCGCGCATGATTTCGGGTTCCTACCAGGGCAAGCTGCTCGAGATGATTTGCCGTATGATCAGGCCCATGCGGGTGCTCGAAGTGGGAACCTATACCGGATATTCGGCCATCTGCATGGCCAAGGCTTTGCCCGAGGGCGGCAGGATAACGACCATAGAACACAACGAAGAGTTGCAGGAACGCATCCTGCAGGCTTTCGAACAGGCGCAGGTGGCGCAGAAGATAGAACTGCTGCTGGGCGAGGCCGAACGGATTTTGCCCGGCCTGCCGCCCGGAACCTTCGATTTTGTGTTTCTGGATGCCGACAAGGCCGGCTATCAGAGCTACTATCCGCTGGTAAAGACCTTGCTTGTGCCGGGGGGCTGGCTGTTGGCGGACAACGTGCTGTGGAACGGCAAGGTGTATGCCCCCTCATGCCACGACAAAGACACGCTTTCGGTACGCGCCTTCAACCGGGCCGTGCAGGAAGATACGGAAGTTGAAAACCTGCTTCTGCCCGTGCGGGACGGGCTGATGCTGGTGCGGAAAAAGTAAAATACCGATAACCGAGATGAAAAAAAAGGAAACCATCAACAGTGCGGAGATGCCCGATTTGGCCGGGGTTCTGGATTTCTTGAAAACATTGTCGAGGAACAACGACCGCGATTGGTTCAATGCCCATAAAGGCGAATACCTGCAGGTAAAGGCACAGATAGAGGTCTTTATGACCTGGATGCTGGAACATCTTGTAAAATTCGACAAGGACATGGCCTTGGTCGATCCCGGGAAAAGCACTTACCGCATTTACCGCGACACCCGTTTTTCTTCCGACAAGCGTCCTTACAAGGAATATATCGGCACTTTCCTTTCCAAGGAAGGTCGGCATGGCTCGTGTTCGGGTTATTACATCCATCTTGAACCGGGCAAGTGCATGTTCGGCGCGGGCGTCTATGGGCTTCCTCCCGAAAAACAGAAAAAAGTGCGCGACGGCATCTATTTTCAGTCCCAAAAGCTCCGCAACATCCTTCAGGCACCTGCCATGAAGAAGGTTTATGGCGGACAGATGGACGAAAGCATGCGTTTGAAAGTGGCTCCGAGGGGATATGACAGGGATTTTCCCGATATGGATTTGTTAAAATACCGCCATTATTTCGTTTCCCGGAACGTAACCGACAGGGAAGTGAGCGATGCCGCTTTTGCCCAAAAACTGCTCGAAGGCTTGGTGGCGGCGGTTCCTTTCAACAATTTTTTGAATGAAACGCTCGATTTTTAGGCTTCGTTTTTTTAAGAAAATATTAGGTTTTTTAACAAATGAATGCTGTAATTTTGAGCCCTGAAAAAACTGAAAAACATACGTGATATGGCAAGAAAAGAGGAAAAAGAGGAGGCAACGCCTTCTGTAAACAGCGAAAAGCTGAAAGCCCTTCAGCTTACGCTCGACAAAATCGAGAAATCGTACGGAAAAGGTGCGGTGATGAAATTAGGCGATAATCCGGCCATCGAGAACATAGAGGTTATTT
>CAMWTX010000153.1 GCA_947177315.1 uncultured Bacteroidales bacterium
AATCGAAATACAGCATTGTTTTCGACGAAGCCGAAAACCGTCTGCACACGATCAAAGCCGTTATGGTGGCTACGCTCGGATAGTTTTTCCCAACGTTTTTTTGGGTAAGGGTTGCCGGAATTTCAAGCCGGCAACCCTTTTTTATTGCACTTGGCCGCCAAGCAATCCCGTAAATTTGCATTCCCACCCTAATTTTACTAACTTTGCGCGCTTTGCGTGTGATGCCGGAGAGGAACGCTCCATGCCGAAACATCCGTCTTTTCGGTATCACCTTGTTTTTGTAAATAATAAATAGCACATCAATAATGGCAACAACAGCAGACTTTAAGAACGGTTTGTGCATCAACTTCAACAACGAACTTTGGCAAATCGTTGAATTTCAACATGTGAAACCCGGCAAAGGCAATGCTTTCGTGCGTACCCGCCTCAAGAACCTCAAAAACGGCAGGGTTTTGGCCAACACTTTCCCCGCCGGCATAAAAATCGACACGGCGCGTGTGGAACGCCGCCCCTACCAATTCCTCTACAAGGACGATACCGGTTACAACTTCATGAATTCCGAAACCTACGACCAAATCAATATTCCCGAATTTCTCATCACCAACCCGCAGTTCCTCAAGGAAGGCTGCACCGTTGAAATTCTGGTTCACGCCGAAACCGAAGAACCGCTTTCCTGCGACCTGCCGGCTTATATGGAATTTGAAATCACCTATACCGAACCGGGCGAAAAGGGCAACACGGCCACCAACGCCATGAAAGACGCCACCATCGACACCGGCGCCACCATCCGCGTGCCTCTGTTTGTGAACACCGGCGACAAGGTAAAGGTGGATACCCGTACGGGCGAATACGCACAACGCGTTTAATCTTAGTCAAAAGAGGATTTTAACTCCAGACCAGCTGATGAAATTCGACAGTCCTAAAACCGTCAAGCAATTAGCGGAGCTTTTGACCGACGTGCGCATTGTGGGTTCTCCTGATTTTCCCGTATCGGGCATGAATGAGATCCACATGGTGGAAGAAGGCGACATTACTTTTGTCGATTTGGACAAATACTACGAAAAAGCCCTTTCTTCCAAAGCGAGCGTGATATTGATCGACAAGGAAGTGGAATGTCCGGCGGGCAAATGCCTGATGATCACGTCTGACCCGATGGGCAATTTCAACAGGCTCACACGCCACTTCCGTCCTTTCCTGCCATCTACGGCCATGATCAGCCCTGACGCCAAAATCGGCAAGGGAACGATCATACAGCCCGGCGTCTTTATCGGCAACCACGTGGAAATCGGCGAAAACTGCATTATCCATGCCAACGTTACGATAAACGACTATACGATTATCGGCAACAATACCATTATCCAATCCGGAGCGGTTATCGGCGGGGATGCCTGCTATTTTCAACGTACCAAAAATGGCACTTTCCGCAAGTTTGAATCCAGCGGACGCACGATTCTGGGCAACGATGTGGAAATAGGCGCGTTGACGGCAGTTGACCGCGGTGTTTCGGGCGACACGATTGTGGGCGACGGCACCAAGATGGATAATTTCGTGCAAATCGGGCACGACACCCATATCGGCAAACACGTGCTTATCGGCGCGCACTCGGCGATTGCCGGGGTTACGGTAATCGAAGACTATGTTTCCGTGTGGGCTTCGGTGCTCATCAACAAAGACCTCGTTATCGGCAAAGGAGCGGTGATTCTCGCCGCCTCGGCAGTTGATAAATCGTTGGAAGGCGGCAAGACCTACTTCGGCACGCCCGTGTCGGAGGTACGCGCCAAATGGAAGGAAATGGCCGCCCTGCGCGCCCTGCCCGACATGATAACGGAAATGCACCGCCTCCTGGAACAAAACAAGAAATAATCTAAAAACGCATTCTGAACGGCAATCTGCTTCGTTGGAAAGTTCGACTTCCTCGGTCACTTACAAAAGTAAGCTCCCTCGTTGTCTTCACTTTCCGCCTCGCATCTCACCATTCAGAATGCGTTTTTTCTAAAAGAGTTTTAACGAGTGAATGAACGGCAATCTGCCGCGTTTTTGGAAGGTTTTGATGCAATCCTAAAAGAAAACCGCGTGGAAAATCAACCACGCGGTTTTCTTTTACTTCCTTCGGGGTCGGAACGAAAAAAGCGATTTGAATGGTGAGATGCAAGGCGCAGGCTGAAAGCTGTGAGGGAGCGTACTTTTGTACGTGACCGAACAAGCCGAAGACTGCAACGCGGCAGATCTCCGTTCAAATCGCTTTTTTCTAAAGCGTGCCGCCGATAAGGATGGTAACCAACAACGCGATGATGGCGTACAACTCGGGAAACACCGCCAAAATCATCGTACTGCTGAACAGGTTGTGACCCGAACCGATACCGTTGATACCGTCGGCGCAGATTTTAGACTGACGGATAGCCGAAAGGAGGGCTACACAACCCAGAGCCAAGCCGGCACCGAAAACAGCCGCGGCCTGAAACCAATTGATTTCTGCCGTAATCTTGGTGTAAGTAAGGAAGAAGCCCACAAAGCCGTACAGACCTTGGGTGGCCGGCAAGGCACTCAGGGCGATGCAAGAGCCCAAGGCATCCGGTTTCTTTTTCAATGCGCCCAGCGTGGCACTACCACTGATAGATACGCCGTAAGCACTTCCGATACCCGACAGGATTACCATAACGGCAATACCCAAATAAGCCAAAACAACAGATTCCATAATTCTTTATTTTTAATTGTTATTTATTCAGTTTCTATTGATTGATTTTAAAAGGCCTGTATTCTTTTCCTCCGCCGGCAAAGCCCGCATTCTTGTAGAACTCCACAAAGGTGAGGCGCAAGGGATGCACCACCGAACCCAACACGCAAAGGGCCAGGTTCAGGCTATGGCCGAAAAGCAGGATAAAGAGCATGATAAGCTGGCTCACCACCGGCACGCCCACCCCGTTGGCAGCGTCCAGCGCCAAGGTGTTGAACACCGAACCGAGGATACCGCCGGTCAAGCCCAAGGCAAAGAGGCGGATATAGGAAAGCAGGTCGCCCACCAGGCCGGTCGCCGTGTTATAGGTATCCCAAAGGCCTAAGCCAAGGTTGAACAAGGGGTTCTTGTCGGGATTGTTGTAAAACAACGCCAGCACCGCCCCGGCAATCACCAAGGCATCCAAGCCATAGACCACATATACCGGCAGGTTCAGCCCCAGCATGGGCGCGCCCACCAGCAGGCCGCCGCATACGATCACCGCCAGCCAGCCGATACGGTGCAAAGCATATTTGAAGCCTTTCACCTTGGTGAGCCGCAACACGTTCATGAACATGCCGAACAGAATCTGCACCGCCCCGATAACCAGCGAGAGGGTCATCATCTTGTTGCTGTCGAAGATATAGGAGCGCAGCGAGCCCAAGGCCTCGATATTGACCAGGCTGATGCCGAAGAACGTGCCCGAAAGCGAACCGAACACCACCGTGGCCAACCCGAACCAAAACGTAAGCCATCCGTAGGCTTTGGCCTTGGGATATTTCCTGACGATAAACAAGGCCGCCGCCATCAGCAACAGGCCGTAACCGGCATCCCCGAGACAGAAACCGAAGAAAGCCATGAAGAAAGGCGCCAGCATCGGGGTAAGGTCCAGTTCCCGGTAGTTGGGCAACGAAAACAGGCGTGTGATGGGTTCAAAGAGCTTGGCAAAACGGTTGTTGCGCAACAGCACCGGAATCTGCGGCGTTTCCTCGTCCGGCAGACAGTCGGCTTCCACCTGCTGATACACCACCTCTTCCTTTTCCAGAAAATCCTCGAACGCGGCGGTCTGCTCGGTAGGCAGGTAGCCTTCCACAAACCGCAGCGCGCCTTCGGCTTGCTGCGGCACGTTCAACGAAACAGTCTTGTAACTGAGCTTGTTCAGCAAACGGGTCTTTTCATGATGCAGTACTTCCCTCTGCTGCAGCAACAAAGCTATCTTCTTCCCTATCTGCCGGGATTCTTCCTGCAGACGGGCGTATTCGGTTTCCAAAACATCCAACGGCTGTTCGGGCGCGGTGCGGAGGCTCACCGTAAAGCCCATTCGTTTGGAAAGGCTTTCTTATGTAAAGACCTCGTCGGCATCGCCCACCCATACAA
>CAMWTX010000154.1 GCA_947177315.1 uncultured Bacteroidales bacterium
GGAAGAAAATACCCATGCCGATTAAAATACAAAAAGACCTGCCGGCAAAGGCAAAACAAGGCTGAGTGCCTCAAAATCCGTATCTTTGCAATTATGTTTACGTTTACCATTTCCGAAAGGACCATCGACATCGAGCAAACGCTCAAAGAAAAGGCCCCCAAGGTGTATAGGAAAATCCGTTTTGCCATCCCCTTTCTGCGGAGACTCCTGCACGAAGACGAAGTGAACGGCTTTCTCTACAAGGAACGCGACAAGGTGGGCGCCGATTTCGCCACCGCCATTCTGGACGATTTCGGCTGCAAAGTGAGCGTTTCCGGCATGGAGAAACTGCCCGAAGAAGGGCGTTTCCTGCTCTGCGCGAACCATCCCCTGGGCGGTCTGGACGGCATGGCTTTCCTGAGCCGCATGGGACAGTGGCGCAAAGACCTGCTTTTTCCGGTCAACAGCATCCTGCTGGCCTTGCCGCCTTTCCAACCCGTGTTCCTGCCCATCAACACCCTGCAGAAAAACACCGAGAACCGCCGTGCCTTGGACGAGGCTTTCGCCGGCCCAGCCACGATACTCTACTTTCCCGCCGGAAAGTGTTCACGCAAGGGGAAAAAAGGCGTGATTGCCGACCTGGAATGGAAGAAAACATTTATCACTCAAGCTCGTAAATCGCAGCGAAACATCATCCCGGTGCATATTTCCGGAAAAAATTCCAACTTTTTTTATAATTTAGCGAACCTCAGGACCAGACTGGGACTGAAGGTCAATATCGAACAGGCTTTCCTCGTGAACGAGATGTTCAAACTCCGCGACCAGGAAATCCGCCTGACCATTGGCAACCCCATTCCCTACGGCACGTTTGACAACCGCCATACCGACAAGGAGTGGGCGGCCTTGGTAAGGGAGCACGTTTACCGGCTCTCCACCGATTCCGAGGCCGGGTTTATTTGTTAAAAGGATACTTATGCAACCCATCATACCTCCTGTGGAACGGCATTTGATCGAACAGGAGCTTACACAAGACAGATTCCTGCGCTACACCAACTTCGGCGACCGCATGATTTATGTGGTTACGGCGCACGATGCGCCCAACACCATGCGCGAAGTGGGCCGGCTCAGGGAAGAAGCGTTCCGCCAAGGGGGAGGAGGCACCGGCAAAGATGCCGACATCGACGAATTCGATACGATGCCCGACCCCTACAAGCAGCTTCTGGTATGGGATCCCCAAGACAGGGAAATCGTGGGCGGCTACCGTTTTATCGAAGGCAACCGCGTGCGTTTCGCCCCCGACGGCACCCCCCTGCTCTCCACTACCGAAATCTTTAAGTTTACCGACCGGTTCATTCAGGAATATCTTCCGCAGACCATCGAACTGGGGCGTTCGTTCGTGCAGATCAAATACCAGTCATCGCGCAGCGGCGTGTTCTCGCTCGACAACCTCTGGGACGGTCTGGGCGGTCTGGTTACCGTAAACAACAGCTGGATGCGTTACTTCTTTGGAAAAGTAACGATGTACCCTTCCTTCAACAAGGAAGCGCGCGACATCTTGCTCTACTACGTATCCTCTTACCACAAAGACCCCGATCATCTGCTCCAGCCCCTCAATCCCCTCCGGGCGGTGACCCCGATGGAGAAACTGCAGGCTCTTTTCAACGGCCTGGATATGGAAGAAGCCTACAAAGCCGCTTCCAAACGGATCCGCGAACTGGGAGAGAACATTCCGCCCCTGTTCAATTCGTACATCAAGCTTTCGCCCAAAATGCGCTCTTTCGGAACCTGTGTCAACCCCCATTTCGGAGACGTGGAAGAAACGGGCATCCTCATCAAGATGGATGAAATCTATCCCAGCAAGAAAGAACGCCACGTTCCGCAGACCATCGAGGAAGTCCGCATCAAGAAACATAAAACCCTTTAAGGCTTTATGGAAATCAAAAACGCTGAATTCGTTGCCTGTTGCGTGGATTACCGCAAGTGTCCCGCAGGCGACCTTCCCGAATATGCCTTTATCGGGCGTTCAAACGTAGGCAAGTCGAGCCTCATCAACTGCCTTTGCAGACGCCAGGATCTGGCCAAAACGAGCTCCACCCCCGGAAAAACGCAGTGCATCGTGCATTTCCTTATCGACAAGGCCTGGCATATCGCAGACCTGCCCGGCTACGGCTATGCGCAGACCGGCAAGAAACTGCGCGAGCAGTGGCAGACCATGACACGCGAATACCTGCTCAAGCGCCCCCAGCTCTATTGCGTTTTCGTGCTGGTTGACCTGCGCATCCCGCCTCAAAAAATAGACTTGGAATTCCTTCGCTTTTTAGGAGAAAACGAAGTGCCTTTCTGCATTATCGGCACCAAAGCCGACAAACTGGGCAGGAACGCCCTGGCCAAATCGGTGCAGGACTTAAAGGCCGCCCTGTCCGAACAATGGGAACCGCTGCCGCCCTTTATCGTTTCTTCGGCGCAGACGGGACTGGGGAAAGAAGAAATATTGGATTTCATAGACCGGGCCAACAAAGGCCTCTGAAAAAATACGCTTTACGCTGAAAAAACGTAAATTTGCCCCCGCTTTTCAAAAGCAAAAAACAAACATCATGGAAAGAGAAAAATTGTTTGCCGAATTTCCGGCCGTTTCCACCCAAGAATGGATGGACGCCATCATAAAAGACCTCAAAGGTGCGGACTTCAACAAGAAACTGATTTGGAAAACATCGGAAGGTTTTAACGTGAACCCGTTTTACCGGGCCCAAGATATAGAAGACATAGCCTATACGGATGCCGAACCGGGGCAGTTTCCCTATGTGCGCGGCAACAAGACCGAGGGCAACGATTGGGAAATACGCCAGGACTTCCGTATTTCCGACATCGCCGCCTGCAACCGTCTGGCGGCACAGGCCGCTGCAAAAGGAGCCGAAGCGGTGGGCGTATGCGTCAAGAATGTGGACAGTCTGGCGCAGATGGAACAGCTGCTTGCCGGCATCGACCTGACCCATACCGCCGTTCATTTCCTCTGCAGTAGCAACTATTCCGAAACCTTGAAAATCTTTACGGAATACCTGCAAAAGAACCGCATCAAGGCCGAACAGGTAAAGGGTTCCATTGATTTTGACCCGCTCGCCTACGCGCTTGTGCACGGCGATTACTACCAGAGTCTGGAAAAGAACATCGAAGAAGCCGCAACCCTGTTCAAGACCTATGCCGAAGCCCTTCCGAATTTCAGGCTTCTGAGCATCAACGCCTCCCTGCTGCACAACGCCGGCGCTTACGGCGTGCAGGAACTGGGTCTGGCGCTCAACTGGGCCGTGGAATATTTCTCGCGCCTCACCGACAAGGGGCTGGGCATCGACCTTATTGCCCGCCGCACCACCTTGGTGCTGGGCATCGGCTCGAACTACTTTATGGAAACGGCCAAACTGCGTGCCGCCCGTCTGTTGTGGGCCTATATGATCCAGGAGTTCAAACCGGAACAGGAAACCAGCAAGGTTGCCTTTATCCATGCCGAAGTCTCCACCTGGAACAAATCGGTTTACGACCCTTACGTAAACCTGCTCCGTTCGGCCACCGAAGCCATGAGCGCGGCCATCGGCGGGGCAGACTCCATCTACGTGAACGACTTTTCGGAAGCCTTCCGGCCTTCCGATGAATTTTCGGCGCGTATCGCCCGCAACCAGCAGATTATCCTCAAGGAGGAATCTTTCTTTAACCGTATTGTGGATCCTGCCGCCGGTTCCTACTATATCGAGAACCTTACGGCCAACATCGCCGCACAGGCGTGGAAACTGTTTTTGGAAGTGGAAGAAAAAGGCGGTTTCGCCGCTTGCTACGAAAACGGTTTTATCCAAGACACCGTAGCCGGCTGCGCCGCCAAACGCAACGAAGACCTTGCCAAACGCAAGATCGTGCTTACCGGGGTGAACCAGTTCCCCAACCTCACCGAAAAAGAGGCCGACAACATTCAGAAAACGGAAAAGGATTCCGCCGCAAACGGAAAATTCAAGACGATTACGCCTTACCATGCGGCACAGGCTTTCGAAGAATTGCGTCTGCAAACCGAAGCTTTCGAAAAGAAAAACGGCAAACGCCCCAAGGTGTTCCTGCTTACCTAC
>CAMWTX010000155.1 GCA_947177315.1 uncultured Bacteroidales bacterium
ATGTTGGTCCTGCCCTCGCCGATAATGCGCCCGAACGAAAGCACGGTGGGGATATACGGGGGAGCCTGGCGGCTCACCACCTGCTGCAGCCCGGTAAGGATATAGGCCGACATCAGCACCGTATCCACGTTCAGTTCCGGCATCGCGCCGTGCCCGGCCTTTCCGATGGCCGTGATATAGATTTCATCGGTGGATGCCATGTATTGCCCGTTCTTGACCCCTACCTTGCCGCATTCCATTTCGGGCATCACATGCAGGGCGTAGATGCGTTGCGGCGCGGGATTCTCCAGCACGCCCTGTTCTATCATCTTGGGCGCGCCCGCCCTGAAATCTTCTTCGGAGGGCTGGAAGATGAGCTTTACCGTGCCTTCCCATTCATTGCGGAGCGTCTGCAGGATTTTGGCCGCACCCAGCAGGCAGGCCATGTGCGCGTCGTGTCCGCAGGCGTGCATCACACCGGGGTTCTGCGAGGCAAAGTCCAAACCGGTCTGTTCTTCAATCGGCAGGGCATCCATATCCGCACGCAACGCCACGCAACGGGCAGCGGGGTTCCTGCCTTCGATAATCCCCACCACACCCGTTTCCGACCATCCGGTGGTGCAGGGAATGCCCCATTCCTTAAGTTTGTTTTCGATATAACGCCCCGTTTCCACCTCTTGAGTGGAGAGCTCCGGATGCCGGTGCAGATGCCGGCGCATTTCGATGATTTCGGTTTCCGCCTCTTGGGCGAGCCTTTTGATCTTATCTTGCATGGGGCAAAATTTACAGGGTTTGCAGCGACACGTATCGGGCGTAATGGCCGTTCAAGGCCATCAGTTGGTCGTGCGTGCCTTGTTCCACGACCCTACCCTTCTCAAACACCACGATATTGTCGGCATGGCGTATGGTGCTCAGGCGGTGGGCCACCACAATGGAGGTGCGGTTCTCCATCAGTTTGGAAAGGGCCTGCTGCACGGCCACTTCCGATTCGGTGTCGAGTGCGGAGGTAGCTTCGTCCAACACCAAAACGGGAGCGTTCTTCAAGATGGCGCGCGCAATCGTGATGCGCTGGCGCTGGCCACCCGAAACGGTCATGCCGTTGTCGCCCAAAATGCTGTCGTATCCTTCCGGCATGCGCGAAATAAATTCGTGCGCGTTGGCCTTGCGCGAGGCTTCCATCACGGCATCCATCGAGACCTCTTCCCTACCGAAACGGATATTGTTGGCCACCGTGTCGTGCCAAACAAAAGGATGCTGGCTCACCGTGCCTATCAGTTCGCGCAGATCCTCGCGCTTCATATCGGCTATATCCACGCCGTCTATCGTGATGCGCCCCGAAACCGGGTCGTAATAACGGCACAGCAAATCCACCATCGTGGTCTTGCCCGCCCCCGAAGAACCTACAAAAGCGTAGGTCTTGCCCTTTTCCATGCGCAGGTTCACGTGTTCCAAGGCTGGAATATCGGAATCGGCATAGTAGAAAGTAACGTCTTCAAAAACGATTTCCCGGTCGAAAGAGGTCTTGCGAACCGCCTCCGGTCTGGAATCCTCACCTTCGGGCTCGTTGATGACCGCGTAGATACGTTTTAATGCCGCACGCCCTTTCTGAATGTTGTAATAGGCGTTTACCGTGTGCTTGGCCGGAGAGATAATGCGTATCAGCAACAGGATATACAGCACGAACATGTCGGCGGACATGCGCCCGTCCAAGACCCACAGCCCGCCGAAGCCCAGCACCGCCATGGTTACCACCACCAGCAGGATTTCGGTCAAGGGGCCGGAAAGGTCGCGGCGGCGGTGAACGCCGTTGAGCGTGCGCACGTAAGCTTTGTTGTAGTCGCTGAAATTGCGGTGCGACCAATGAATGAGATTGAACGACTTGATAACGCGCAGGCCGTTGATCGCCTCCTCTATCATCGCCACGATCTGCCCCAGCATCGCCTGGGTCTTCTCGCTCTTGCGCTTGAGATAAACCCCGATCTTGCCCATTATGTAGAGGATCACGGGAAAAGCCAGCAGCACCACCAGCGACAGCACGGGATTGATGGCGAACAGGCCGACCACGAAAACAATCACGTAGAGCGGTTCCATAAAGGCGCTCTGCAACGACTTGACGATTGCCGATTCCACCTCTCCCATGTCGATGTTGACCCGCGCCAGCAAATCGCCTTTCTTCTGTTCGGAGAAATAGGCCAGCGGCAGGCGCATCATGTGGCTATAGAAAAGAACACGAATGTCGCGCAGGATGCCGCTCCGGATGGCGGCCAGAAAATACATCGCCCCGTAGCGGAAAGCGTTCGAGAGCACCGACATAAGCACAAAAGCCGAAGCCAGCAGCACCAATGCCGGCATCACACCGTAACTTGCCTTGACGATACCTACATAATAATAAGAGTATTGCAGCAAGGTATCGACATTCATGCGGAAATCCGGCAGGGTGTCCACCGGAGGAACCATGCCGAACATCACCGAAACGAAGGGGGCTATCAGCGTGAGCGAGAAAAAGGACGTGAGCACATACAGGAGGTTCGACGCCATATTGCCGGCGATATACCACCTGTATCTGAAAACGGAACGTAAGAAATGACTGAAATCCTTCATCGGTCAAAGGCGCAATCGGTCTGCGAAGATACGAAAAAAGGGCGGTTGGAACCGCCCTTTTTCATACGTCAAACAAAGTTCAACATTAACCCCACATTTCTTCGTCCGAAGGAATACGGATTCTTTCGCACAGAGGAGCAATGCGGGTGGTGTTGAGCAGGTGCTTGTAGGTGAAGTTCTCCGAAATGGAGTTGTTGCCCCAAGTACCGCAACCCAGCGTGTTGGTCACGGCCAGACCGTTCTGAATGGCACCGCCGCCGGTGGTGGAACCGGGAGCGTTCACAACAACACGGCTAACGGTGAGCATTTCGCCCGCCATGATGATGTTGCCTTGGTTGTTGGAGTGAACCACGCAGGTGTGGCCGTTGCCTTCCATGTGGAGGTTGTCCAGCATGATGTGCAGACCTTCTTCAAAGTTGTCGTAGCCGATGCAACCCATAACCGGGCACATCTTTTCCTTGCAGATTTGGTCGGCTTGGGCGGCACCCACCGCTTCGGCCACAATCGTCTTGGTTCCGGCGGGAATCTTGATGCCGGCCATGTCGGCGATCTTTTCGATGTCCTGACCTACCACGTCGCGGTTCATCGCGTTGTCCTTAAACAAGGTAGCCAAGAGGCTTTTCTTTTCGGCATCGTTGCAGAAATAAGCGCCGGCCTTCTTGAAAGCGGCGAAAACGGCTTCCTTGTCTTTCTTGGGATAGCAGAAGAACTGTTCGCCCGAGCAGATGATACCGTTGTCGAAAGTACGGCCGAAAACCACTTTCTTGGCGGCTTCCTCAAAGTTGATGTCGGTGTCGAGAATACATTGAACGTTACCCGCACCCACACCGAAGGAAGGCTTGCCCGACGAATAGGCCGAACGAACCATAGGCATACCGCCGGTAGCTACCACAACGTCTACCGACTTCATCAGTTCCTGCGTCGATTCGATGCTGGGTTCTTCAATCACTTGCACCACGTTTTCGGGCACACCCATGGCCTGGATTTTTTCCTGAATCATGTGGACGGCCTTGGACGAGCACAGTTTGGATTTGGGGTGGGGAGCGATGATGATGGCGTTCTTGGTCTTGAGCGCGAACATGATTTTGCTCATAGGCGTAACCACGGGGTTGGTCATAGGCGTGATACCGGCCACAACACCCACGGGCTTGGCAATGGTAATCATGTCGGTGCGTTCGTCGATTTCGAGGATACCCATGGATTTCTTGTCGCGCAAGTTATACCAGATGCCCTTGGATTTGTTGCGGCATTTGGCAATCTTGTCCTCCAACTTACCCATTTTGGTTTCTTCCACGGCCATCTTCGCCAACATTTCCGCGTTCTCGAAAATGACACGGGCAGTGGCTCTCACCACGGCGTCGCAAGAAGCCTGGTTGAAAGTCCTTTCGAAAATTGCTTGGGCGGCACGAGCTTTGGCCACCATTTCTTTTACTTCCATGATGCTATTTTTGTTTTTTATTT
>CAMWTX010000156.1 GCA_947177315.1 uncultured Bacteroidales bacterium
CCTTGCAAGAACCAAGCCGGGTTCAGTTCGGGAAAAGCCGCCAGAACTTTTTGCACAAAATCCAAACTCGGGTTGTTTCTGCCTGACAAAATGTGCGACAAACCCGACCTTTGGATTCCAATCCGGTCGGCAAACTGCGAAGGAGTGAGATTTTGCGATTGAATGACGAGCTCGATTCTCTTGATCATCGGTTTACATTTTTAAACATTCCGAAATTTCCACTGCGGAAATCGATTCGCATTTGTAAAAGTATATAAATTTACAAACATAAACAAGCAACCAGCAAAAAGAATATAAAACAAACACTTTATATAACAATACCATCACAATGAAAAATAATAACTTACGCAACACACATATAAGATGCAATAAAAACAACACAAAAACATCAAACAATTACTTTAATAAACATATACAAAATTAAGATTACATTTGTATTAAAATCAAATTCGGCAATATTCGAGGACATGGACACGGATTCACAAAAATCATAGCCTAAAACAGCATATTTTCTACAGGAGTAAACACATTTTTTCCTATTGGAGAAAAACAATGGATACAAAAATCAACAAAATCGAGAGCTAAAACGGACAAAGCCAAAATTTAAAAACAGGCGTTTTAAGAAACTTTCGCCTTCCAAACCGGGAATACCCTCCCCTGCCGTTTTTTCAGCCAAAATTTCGCCTTATTCAAAAATCAGAATTCTTCGGAAAGTGGAAAATCAGAATATCCAAGTATGACAAAAAGACACTATCCTACACGAAAGAAATCCGTGCATCGACCCATTTTTCTTCGCAACGGGAACAGTCCGAAAGGCGGACGGCCACGCGCATCCGGCACTCATTGTCCGCCTCCTGCCCCAGCACCTGCAAGCGCAAATCCTTGACAATGCGCATCACCTGGTTCATCTGCTCATAGGAGAACCTCAGCTCGTATTGGCGCATCACCGTCTTTTCGACGGTCTTTGCCTGCGCCAAGGCATCATCGGTAGCTGTCTTATAAGCGTTTATCAAACCCGACGTGCCTAATTTGGTGCCGCCGAAATAGCGCACGACCACCACCAGCACATTGGTCAGTCCATACGAAAGTATCTGTCCGTAAATAGGTTTGCCTGCCGTGGAAGAAGGTTCGCCATCATCGTTGGCACGATAGACCTCCTGACGATACCCCAGCACATACGCATAGCAATGGTGGCGGGCATCGTAATATTCCTTGCGTAATTTTTCGATAATTTCCTTGATTTCCTGTTCCGTTTCTACCGGATAGGCAAAAGAAAGGAACTTGCTCCCCTTTTCCTTGTACAGACCTTGGGCGGGAGCGGACAAAGTGAGATAAGTGTCGCCGGGAGCGGCAACCTGCGGTTCGGGCGAAGCTTGCTTATCTGTTTTGGCCATGATGGGAGCTATTCGTGTCCGGTATTCCCCGGTATATTGCGGTAAATATCAATCGTTTCTCCTGAATATTCCTCGCTCTTGACCCGAGTGGCGGCAGGCAGGACAGGCGCCGGATAGCCACTGCCCAGATTCCGGCAGGAGCGGAAAACGCGGATTTCATCCCAAAGCCCCTCGCGGATAAACGACTGCAGGAGTTCCGTGCCGCCCTCCACGATCAACGAGCCTATCTTTCGGTTATGCAATTCCTGCATACAAGCGGCAAGCGTGCCAGGCACCGATATCGGACATATCTCGAGGTTTTCGGTCTGCCAGGCGGCATAGTGTTCCTTATCCGCTTCATGCACAAACAGAAAGCTTTTTATCGAACCGTCCAGAAAATGCAGATTGGGTGCCCCCTCCTGTTCAAGCTGTTGCCGATACGCCCGCAAACGTCCGTGCAGGTCAAAACTGATGCGCAAGGGCTGGTTGCCGTGGTACATGCGGGCGTCCAGACAGGGATTATCCGCCAATATCGTGTTGGTTCCCACCATAATGGCATCTTCCTGCGCCCGATACGAATGGTTGAGCGCCTGCAAGACCGCCCCGGTTATTTGGGTGCGGAGGCCTTTCTGCGCGGCAATGAAGCCGTCGGCACTCTGCGCCCATTTTAAAATAATGTAGGGGCGTTTTTTCTGCACATTGGTAAAGAACCGCCGCCCCATTTCCCAGCCTTCAGCTTCTAAAAAATGCTCGGTTACCTCCACACCGGCTTCCCGAAGCATGGCGATGCCTTTTCCGTTGACCGCCGGATTGGGGTCGGGACAGGAAACCACCACCCGGGGAATGCCCGTTTCGATGATTTTAAGCGCACAAGGCGGCTGCTTGCCATAATGGGAGCACGGTTCGAGGCTTACATACAAGGTGCTTTCGCGCAACAGTTCCTGCGGACTTTTGCCAGTGATACGGCTCAAAGCCTCCGTCGCGGCATTGGGAGCCAATACCGAATGGATAGCGTTCACTTCGGCATGGGGCTGCCCGTAACGGTGGTGAAAGCCCTCGCCGATGATCAGGCCTTGTTGCCACACCACCACGCACCCCACCATCGGATTGGGGCTGGCGTAACCTTGACCGTGCAAAGCCAGTTCAAAGGCGCGGCGCATAAAATGTTCTTGTGGAAACTTGGGCTTCATGGCGCAAATTTACGGAATTTTAACATCGATATAGACCGGCAGATGGTCGCTGTAGCCACCCAGATAACGCGCTCCGTAAAAGGTTCGGAAAGGCTTGCTCCCCAGGTAGCGTTCATCGGGCATCAGCAGAAATTCGCGATCAAAAAGGAACGCACGGCCTTGGCGTATATTTCCAAAACAATTATGGTTCACATAGATATGGTCTATCGTACTCCATTCTTCCCGGTATTTATGGCTGCCCATCTTGCCTTTCCAGCTTTCGGCATGCATCAGGTTTACGAACGGAACGGAATCCAAGCGGCGCAGCGCCGGGTCGTCGGGCGTGGTGTTGAAATCGCCCAGGGCGATGATAAACGAGCCCGGATGCCGGGTCTGGAGGCCATCCAGCACCTGCCGCAGCAAGCGGGCGGCCGCCGCGCGTTTGGCTTGGGTCTTGAGGGCACCGCCGTATTTGGAAGGGAAATGGTTCACCAAAAGGTGGAGGGTATCGGGCAAACACACGCCATGTTGCGGCAGGGCGCGTACATATAATATGTCGCGGGTCCGGGAAACGGTATCGGGCGGTATCACCAAAGGATAGGGATAGGCCGTGTCGATACGCAGCAGGTCGGTGCGGTAGAGCAAAGCCACGTCGATGCCGCGCGGATCGTTGCTCTCAAAATGCACAAAATCGAAATTCCGATACCGCAGAGGCGTTCCCCGGCATAAATCACGGAGCACACGGGCGTTTTCGATTTCCGCCATACCCAAGGCCGCCAAGGGCGTTTCGGCATTGATGGCGGAAATCACCTTAAAAAGGTTGTTCCTTTTCTGGATGTACTTGGCATTGCCCCAGCCTTTGATGCCGGCAGGCGTAAAATCATGGTCGTTCTTGCCCGAATCGTGCAGGCAGTCGAAATAATTCTCCGCATTGTAAAACGCAATACGGTAAAACGTATCGGCCGGCATCGGAGCAACCTGCGCCCGGAGGAAACCGCCGCCAAGCCCCAGCAGCAGCGGAATCCCCATCTTATATAGAAGGTATGGGAAATGGCTTGGAAACAAGGTTTTCCAAGGCTTTGCATCAGGCTTCTTCATGGTGTTTCAGGTTGATGCCGCAAAGAACGCGCATTAAAATTTACGAACCTAACAAATTAAGTTAAAAGATGTTAATTTTAAGACTTTTTAAGAAATGCCGCCACTTCAAAATATTTTGCTACTTTTGCACCCCATTCCAACCAAGGAAAGATGCCGGAGTGGTCGATCGGGGCGGTCTCGAAAACCGTTGTACCCGTTTGGGTACCGAGGGTTCGAATCCCTCTCTTTCCGCAAGCGAAGCACCAAGCCTTGAGGCGTAGCCTCAGGGCTTTTTTAATGCAAAGCCGTGGTGAGCTCGCTCACCTAAGGCCTTTGCATTAAAAAAGCCCACCGCGCGAAGCGCGGGGCTTGGTGCTTCGCTTGGAACGGTCCTCCCCCC
>CAMWTX010000157.1 GCA_947177315.1 uncultured Bacteroidales bacterium
GCGGAGAACGAGGCCAAGCCGGAATCATCCCGAACCGAAGACCGTTTCGAGCAGGACCGCGAATTCCTGAAAAAAATCTACCGGAGAAAAATCGCCCCCAACGCCGCCCTGCGTTCCTATTGCGAAGAACGCTCCATTTATTGGGAATCGGATTACGACACCATTGCTTTCTGGATTTTCTCGCTTTTGGGAAGACTGAGCGCCGAACACAACAACAATGTGGAAGATGGCTGGAACGCCGAAGAAGAAAGCGTGCAATTCGGCCTCGCCTTGCTGGATAAAACCTTGCTCCACGCCGACGAATACAACGAATATATCGGCCTCCGCCTGCAGAACTGGAATCATGAACGCATCGGAGCCACCGAAAAGACCTTGCTTTGCGTGGCGATGAGCGAACTGGTGAACTTCCCTTCCATTCCCGTAAAGGCGAGCATGAACGAATATCTGGAACTCACCAAACAATTCTGCTCCCAGGAAAGCACGCCCTTTGTGAACGGGGTGTTGCACCGTTTGGCCGAAGACTTGAAAAAAGACAACAAGATGAAGAAAAGCGGCCGCGGCCTTATTTCGTAAGGAACGCGCCGAGTCAATAACCCTTTAATATTTTTGAAATGAACTTACTGAACATTTTACTGCAAGCCACACCGTCCGCAAAAAACGGAGCCATGCAGCAAATCCTGTTGATTGCCGTCATTCTGGTAATTTTCTATTTCTTCATGATCCGTCCGCAGATGAAACGCAGCAAGGAACAGAAGAAATTCCGCGACAGCCTGCAAAAAGGCCAGAAAGTGGTTACCATCGGCGGCATCCACGGCAAGATTACCGACATTGCGGACACCACCGTTACCATCGAAGTGGAAAACGGCGCCCGTCTGTGCATGGAAAAAAGCGCGATCGCCTCGAATATCGGCGACCAATTGCCCGACAACAAGTAATTTTCGATGTTGCGCATAGGTCTTACCGGCGGTATGGGCTGTGGTAAATCTACCATAGCCCATATTTTTTCCGTGCTCGGCATTCCGGTTTACCATGCCGACGAGCGGGCAAAGCGTATTTCGGAAAAGCCGGAGACCCAAACCCGCATTGCGCAACTGTTCGGTCAAGAGGCGGCGCAGGACAAACGGAAACTGGCATCCCTCGTATTTGCCGATGCCTCGAAACTGGCACAACTCAACGCCTTGGTGCATCCCCTGGTGTTCGAAGATATGAAAAACTGGTTCACCGATTTGGAAAACGGCAAGACACCGCCCCCCTACGCCTTGGTGGAAGCCGCCATATTGTTCGAAAGCGGCATGGATACGATGTTCGACTGCGTTATCAATGTCGAAGCCCCCGTTTCGGAACAAATCGAACGCTGTATGGGGCGCGACCGTAGTTCCGAAGCCGAAGTGACAGCCCGCCTGTCGCGGCAGTTCTCCGCCGAAGAAAGAAGAAAAAGAGCCCGTTTTACGATTCAAAACGCCTCTCACCAGCCTATACTCCCAGATATCCTGAATCTCGACAAGGCGTTCCGTCAAGGAAAAGTCAGGTAAATTTTATACCTTCGCAAAAAGCAAGAAAGAATGGTTAAGGCAAAACCCTTTATAAAATGGGTAGGAGGGAAAACACAACTCATTGAGCAGATCGAAGCCAACCTCCCCGTTAACTTCAACACGTGGCGAGATATCACCTACATTGAACCTTTTGTTGGAGGCGGAGCCGTCCTTTTTCATATGCTTCAAAACTATCCCAACATTACCCGGGCCGTTATCAATGATATCAACCCCGACCTCACAAATTGCTATACTATTATAAAGAACAGCCCCAAACAACTTATTGAGGTTCTGCAAGAGCTTCAGAAAGAATATCATAAACAGAACGACTACGATAAACAAAAAGATTTCTTTCTGAACAAACGAAAAAAATTCAATAATAAGAAAATCTGCGCCATAGAAAACGCAGCATTGTTCATTTTTCTTAATCGAACTTGCTTTAATGGCCTTTATAGAGTCAACAAAGCGGGCGCGTTTAATGTTCCTTTTGGAAAATACAATAATCCCACCATCTGCGATACGGATACCATTTTAGCGGATAGTAAGCTGTTACAGAAAGTAGAAATCCTTACCGGCGATTTTACACAGACCCTTCTTTATGCAGAAGGGACGACCCTTTTCTACTGTGATCCTCCTTATCGCCCCCTCACTGCCACCGCTGCATTTACCTCTTATTCTAAAGAGGGATTCGATGATAGCGCACAAATCCGTTTAAAAAATTTCTGCGACCTTATTCAGGCGCAAGGGTATAGTTTTATACTCAGTAACTCTGATGGTAGAGGAAATGGAACCAACGATTGTTTTTTCGACGATTTATACATCAACTATCAAATAGAAAGAGTTTTCGCCTCCCGTAGTATCAACTCTATCGGAAGTAAGAGAGGTAAACTTAGCGAGATTTTAGTTCGTAACTATCCCGAAACCTTAGCCTCTGCCCACCTATAAAATATATTGCACTATGTCGAATAGTAATTCATGGGAAAAGATATTCAAGGATTACGATATTCTTGAGCACGACTTTGATAAAGCTCCATTTTATCTCTCTGCAGAACAAATCAAGAACTCCTGTCAGAACTTTCACAAAACAAATGAAAAAGAAGTTCGTATACTCTGCAAACAAGACAGAAGAGAAGACAGACCCGATGTTTTTGTAAGAAATGGACTATTCATTCTACCGGTTAAGAATGGGAAATATGCCATTATAAAAGGGGAAGGTTATCTTGATATTCCTTCTATTGACCAAGCTCCACAACGGTACACTTCTCAATTAGATTTTCGACTCGATTCCTCAATGGTCGGAAATTCCGAAATGCAACACCTCGATTTAGCCTACGCATCCTCCCTTATTCGCACCTTTATGGAGGATTCCTCTCTACTCTTAACAATTAGAGGGCGGAAATACACTCCTCGATTCGATTTCATGGTTGGCAAACAACTTATTGAAGTTGACGGCGTGCAGACCGAAGTAGATGCCGGATATGAAGGTCGTGATCAAATAGTTCTCGTTGAAGCTAAAAACACTGCTGTCAGCAATACCATTATTCGGCAACTTTACTATCCATTCCGTCAGTGGAAGAGTGTTACCAACAAGAATGTTTGCCTGCTTTTCTTCGATAAGGAATTCAACTCCAACATATATAACATCTGGCAGTACGCATTTCCTACAGAAAACGACTATAATAGCATTCGTCTGATAAAATCCGGACGCTTCTTCATAGACGGGCCTAATTCAAAATGATAAAACCCTTTTATAAATCCACAAACCGCGATTTCACCCTTCTGAAAGGCGATTGTACCCAACTTCTGCAAGGGTTCGACTTTCAGTTTGATGTCATTTTCGCCGATCCTCCATACTTTTTGAGTAGCGGCGGCATCAGTTGCCAATCAGGAAAAGTGGTATGTGTGGATAAAGGAGGTTGGGATAAAGCCATAAGCGCTGCCGAAGTGGATAGATTCAATGAACAATGGCTCTCGGTCTGCAGAAACAAGCTCAAAGACGATGGTAGTATTTGGATTTCCGGCACCTATCATAACATATTCAGCATAGCCAATACTTTGAAGAAACTCGGGTATCGGATTTTAAACGTGATTACATGGGCTAAAACCAACCCTCCACCTAACATTTCCTGTCGTTTTTTTACCTATAGCAGTGAATTTGTAATATGGGCCCGCAAACACGAAAAGAAACCCCATTATTACAATTATGAACTTATGCGCCGTATCAACGGAAATAAACAAATGACGGATGTTTGGCCATTACCTGCCATTGCCCGCTGGGAGAAAAGTTGCGGCAAGCATCCTACACAAAAGCCACTATCATTATTGACTCGTATTATATTGGCCTCAACCCAAAAGGGTAGCTGGATTCTTGATCCGTTTACCGGCAGCAGCACGACGGGTATTGCCGCTTCTCTCCTAAACCGTCGCTTTCTCGGGATTGACCAAGAAGAAGATTTTTTGAC
>CAMWTX010000158.1 GCA_947177315.1 uncultured Bacteroidales bacterium
TTTCCACCACTTCCTGTTTGCCTTTGTTCAGTCGGATCCCCTTGTTGCGTTCCTTGACGAAAATCATCGGTTGGCCGTGTTCGAGAATGAGCTTGTGGTCGTCGCGGACGTCTTTTCCGGTAATGGCGGCATGCGCCTTGTCGTTAAAGATAACGCAGTTGTCGAGCACTTCGATTACCGAGCAACCGTCGTGCTTGGCGGCTTCCAGCATCACGGAAGTCATGAGCTTTACGTTGTTGTCCGGCACACGGGCAAAGAAAGAACCCTGGGAACCGATTACCAGTTCGCCCGGATTGAACGGGTGTTCAATCGTTCCCATAGGCGAAGTCTTGGTGATGGCGCCCATAGGCGAAGTGGGGGAGTATTGCCCTTTGGTGAGCCCGTAAATCTGATTGTTGAACAGAACGATGTTCACGTCCATGTTGCGGCGCACGATATGGATAAAGTGGTTGCCGCCAATGGCGAGGGAGTCGCCGTCGCCGGTGCTGATCCATACGCTCAAGCCGGGGTTGGCGAGCTTTACGCCCGCCGCGATGGCGTTGGCGCGGCCGTGAATGCCGTGAAGCCCGAAAGTGTTCATGTAGTAGGGAAAACGCGAGGAACATCCGATACCCGAAATGTTGACGAAGTTTTCTTTCTTATAGCCGATTTCGGGAAATACGTTTTCCATGGCCGCCAGAATGGAGTGCGAGCCGCAGCCCGGACACCACTTAACCATTTGGTCGCTGGCAAAATCTTGCTTGGTAAGCTTTTCTTGCGATTTTTCTATGGCGATTTTCATGAGCTTTTCTTTTTAAGGTTATTTTGCCAACAATTGGTTGAAATGGTCTGCCAATTCGGTAACGGTAAAGGGCAATCCCTGCATCTTGTTGTATTGTTTCATGCTCAGATGGTCGAACTTGCCGCGCAGGTAGTTCACAAACTGCCCTTCGTTCAATTCGCAGACCACAATCTGCTTGTGTCCTTCCAGAATTTCTTTGGTGTTTTTGGGCAGCGGCATGATATAGTTAAAATGCGCGTGGGCGATGCTTTTGCCTTTTTCCTGAAGCGCTTTCACGGCGGTGTTCACCACGCCTTCGGTTCCGCCCCAACTTACTACCAAAAGGTCGGCATCCGAAGCGCCGTCGATGGTCTGCAAGGGGATATCGTTGGCCACCCGTTCCACTTTTTCGCGTCTGAGGCGCGTCATTTCAGCGTGGTTGAGCGGGTCGGTGGATACGTTGCCGGTAATGTTTTCCTTTTCCAGACCGCCCACGCGGTGGCGCAGGCCTTCCGTGCCGGGCAAGGCCCAGCCGCGGGCCAAGGTCTTTTCGTTGCGCAGGTAGGGTTTGTAGTTCTTGTCGTTGGCCGCCACCAAAGGAGGATGGATGGCCGGCATATCCGCCATTTTGGGAATGCGGAACAACTGCGAGCCGATGCCGAGCGAACCTTCCGAAAGGAGGATGCAGGGGGTCATGTGTTCCATGGCCAGGCGCGCCGCTTCGAAAGCGAAGTGGAAGCAGTTGGCGGGTGTGGAAGAAGCCACGATGATAAGCGGGGCTTCCCCGTTGCGTCCATACAAAGCCTGATTCAGGTCTGACTGTTCGGATTTGGTGGGAAGCCCCGTGGCGGGACCGCCGCGTTGAACGTCCACCACCACGATGGGAAGTTCGGTGATGACCGCCAGGCCGAGGGCTTCGCTCATCAGCGAGAGACCGGGGCCGGAAGTGGAGGTGCAGGCTAGCGAACCGGCAAAGCTGGCGCCGATGGCGGAGCAGATACCGGCAATTTCGTCTTCGGCTTGGAAGGCTTTGGCTCCCAAATCGCGCCGCTTGATGATTTCGATCATGATGTCGGTGGCCGGCGTAATGGGGTATGAACCCAAGAACAAGGGACGTCCCGATTTTTCGGCGGCGGCCAGCAGCCCCCAGGCGGTGGCCGTGTTGCCGGTGATGTTGCGGTAACGGCCTTTTTCCAACTTGGCAGGGGCCACATGGATTACCGATTCCACGATTTCGGCGGCTTCGGCATAATGGTGCCCGGCTTCCAGCACTTTCTTGTTGATGGCGATCATCTGCGGTTTCTTGGCGAATTTCGCTTCAAAGAAGTGGTAGGTGGATTCCATGCTGCGGTCAAAGATGAAGTAAATCATCCCCAAGGCAAACATATTGCGGGTCTTGTCGATGGTCTTGTTGTCCAATCCGTCGGCTTCCAAGGCCTTGCGCGAAAGGGAGGTGATGGGCGCGGGAACCAGGTTGTAGGAAGACAGGCTGTTGTCGGTCAGAGGGTTGGACGTATAATTGGCTTTCTGCAAGGCTTCGGGGGTAAAGGTGTCGGCATCCACGATAATCGTGGCGCCGGTCTTGGCCCATTTGAGGTTGGCTTTGAGCGAAGCCGGATTCATGGCCACCAACACATCGCATTGGTCGCCGGAAGTACGCACTTGCGTGGAACCTACATGCACTTGGAAGCCCGAAACGCCGGCAACGGTATTGTGCGGCGCCCTGATTTCGGCAGGGTAGTCGGGAAAGGTTGACAGGTCGTTTCCCGCCAAGGCGGCCGAGTTGGAGAAAAGGGTGCCGATAAGCTGCATCCCGTCCCCGGAATCGCCCACAAACTTGACCACCACGGCCTGTTTGTCCACATGAGGAATTTGTTTAGCCATATCTTGTTGTGTTTTATGCAAAATAAAAGCCGTACCGTAACGGCATACGGGCGCAAAAATAGCCAAATTATTTGACTTTCGGGAATGCCGGCTCTGCTCTCGACTTTTTCGTATCTTTAACTTCGTTGAAGATACTTCGTCTCGGCAGAGGCCAAGTGAACTTGGCTTCTGCGCCCTGCCTCGCCATAGCCCAAGCAAGCTCGGCCTCTGTCGAGTCCGGACGCAACCCAAACAAGTTTGGGCTCTGCTCTCGACTTTTTCATATCTTTGCAGGTTATTCACTATGATTTTGGCTTGGACTGCCCTGCGGTCAAGGCTCAAATTCGAACTGAAACCTGATATTTGAGATGAAAAGGTGTGTTATTAGGCTTGTCGCCGCGTTTTTTTGTTTGGCTTTATCGGTATCCTTGTATGCACAGGATAACTTGATAGAAGTTCACGATAAAACGCTTTGCAAGGGAGATGCCGTTACCCTCGACGGGGGAATTTATAGGAAATTGGATGAGAAATGTACCGTTACGTCGATAAAGGCGAATGGCCAGGCGGAAGAGTTGAAAGACAAAAAAATATTATCGCCGGCTCAGACCACGCAATATACCATTTGGTATAATGGCGGTGGGGCTACGCAAACGGTGTCGTTTACCATCACGGTTATGGAAAAACCGAGCCTGAATGTTGCTGTCATAGGCGGAAAGACGACGTATTGTCCCGATGACGAGGTTACATTGAGAGCAACGGTAATCCCGACAGGACAGGAAGTCTTTTGGGTCGTTACCGCCGATAGGTATTCTTCGGACGCTATGGCTTCAGGAAAAGGATTGGAAACGAAACAAAGCTTGAGTAACGGAAGTTGTTGGATTACCTTTCAGGCATACAATACCTGCGGCGTGGTTGAAGTTCCCTCTTATTTCAAAGTGATGTCCCAATCCGATTTGTCAAAGGCCGAGTTGATATTGGATACTGTGCTGGACGGTACGTTTTGTTTTGGCTGTGGCTTTTTTCCGAATGTCACGGATATTGTGAAAGGGGTAAGACAGGATGGGGCGGAAATAAGCGCTACGGTTACCGATCCTACGGTTAAATGGGCCGATGGAAAAGGTACGGAGGAAATCATTATCTCGGATGCGACATTTTCGGCAAAGGTGAACGTAACCGCCAATGTAACCTTACAGGATGCCGTATGTGGCGCGACAACGGCCGTCAGCAAACAGTTGAGTGCAGAGAATGTTACCTTGAAAATCTCCGGAGGTTTGGATTGCAAGCCGACCATGCAGACGGCAGTGAGTGTTAAGCCTTGTCGGGATGGAGAAGTGCAGTTGCGCAATCCGCGCAAA
>CAMWTX010000159.1 GCA_947177315.1 uncultured Bacteroidales bacterium
TCGTTGCCGCTTACCCAAGCCACGAAATCATAACCGGCGTTGGCGGTAGCCTTGATGGTCACTTCGGTGCCCTTTTTGTATTTGCCGGCACCTTCTACCATACCCATCTTGGTATCGACGTTGAGGGTAAGATCGAAGGAATCCTTTTCTACGGGGCCGACCGGTTCGGCGGCAAAGAAGGCCTTGAGCGTGCTGTCGCTGTTCAAGATAAACCTGTATTCAGCATTCTTGGAGATTTCGGTTTCTCCGGCTTTCCAAGCTTCGAACACATAACCTTCATTGGGGATAGCCTTGATGGTTACTTCGGTACCCTTCTTGTATTTGCGGGCGCCTTCCACCGTACCCATCGTGGCATCATTCACTTCGAGAGTCAGGAGAGCGGAATCTCCCACCACGGGGGTTTCATCGGACATCAGAGTTACAGTAAGGCTTTCATTAGCATCTACATCTTTGTTACCGTTAACAGGAACAGTGTACTGAATCTGGATTGAATAAGCATAGGTTTTACCGTAAGCGAGGTCGCTGGACGAGTCGATAAAACGGGTAGGCGGAACCTCGCCATAATTACCCAATATGACGCCCGCGCTTTGAGCATTTTCCGCATCCGATGCTTTGCGGGAGAAAATTATCCTGTTGATATTATATGTATGAGCAGGAATACCCGTTTGCAAAGCGTCAGGCCATTCCCATGTAAGTTCCACCTTCAGGCTTTTTTCAATCTGACGGGCCTGAGCGTTTTCCATAGCGAGCAATTCGGGAGTCTTTTGCTGACAATAAATATAGACACTATTTCTTTCGCCAGAAGCTGTTGAAGTTCCGGTAGCCTTATTGATTTCCGGAGAGGTAGCCTCGAAAGTAAATTGTGTATTGACATAACACGTAACCGATATTTCCCAATTGCCTTGAGCGTCGGTATTGGTACTGTCTATCCTTTCTCCGGCCGCATTTATCATGACCACTTTGGCAGAATTCAAATAAATCGTTTGATAGCTGGAGCCATAGTAATACAATTGTCCATAGAAAACATAGTTGCCTTCCGCGGGATCAGCAGCCATATTACCCAACTGAACTGTACTGTCTATGGCTACCGTAGCCATATCAATGGTAATCTCTTTCGTTACCGTAGCATAACCGGTCTTGGAAAAGGTCAGGCTATAAGATCCATCCTGAACGCCGGAAAGCAAGAAATCCCCATTATAGCCAGTCTGTGCACTATCTTGGCATGTACCATCTTTGAAGAGTTTCACCTTGGCATATTGAATAGCAACAGCAGAACCCGGGGTTGACAGGGTATCCACAAAGTTTCCGGCAACATCCACACCCGCACGAACAATCGTAAGGTTGTTCGTTACAGTTCCATTGGTTCCGGCCACCACTTCATAATGCAGAGTGTCTTTACCATTGTTAAATTTCCAATTTTTAGAAGGCACAACATTAAAAGGGGTAGAAGAAGTTGTCAATCGATAAACGACTTTGCCTGTTGGAATTTCGCTGAATTCGTAGCTAAGGCCTTTCTTGATTTCGGTAACCCAAGTTTTGTCCCCCCAAGAAGCCGCCAGATACAATCCAGGGATAGTATCTTGACCTGAAATCCCTTGGATCGTAACGTTACCCTTAAGTTTTACCTGGTCGCCCAAATCTTCCCGCATTGTGATATAGAGTGATTTTCCTTTAGCGATTCCATAGTAGGAATCAATCTCTTGAAATGCTTTGGTTTGAAAGGTAGTGTCCTTATATCCAGATTTCGAAATTTTGAAAGTATATAGGCTGGCTGTATCGCAATAAAATTTCACCATGCCTGACGAACTGGTGTTTTTGGTTTCCACTTCTTCGTCCTTTTGACAGCTAACCGTAGCTTCCGCCAGACCAGTAGTGCCACCGTAAGCATTCAGGGCGCTAACATAAAACGTTATCAGAACATGAGTTGGGTCGTCTTTTAAAGTGAAGGGGTGATCCACATCCTCATTACCCACTTCAACAGAAGCAGAATAGGATAACAAAGCGCCACTAGCTTCTGTCGTATATGAAAGCGTATAGGATCCTGCTTCCACCGATTCGAAAGTGTATGTCCATACATAACTACCAGAAGCATTGCGGATTTGAGCCGGTTTAGCCTTCAATTCAACGCCTTCCTTAATCAAATGTACCGAATCATTGTATCCAGGGGAAGCATACGCGTAAGTCCCGACCTGGAGGGTTATCTCTCCAGAGACCTTTACGCCATCTGCCCATGCCAGGCCACAGGCCATCAGCAGGGACAGCAAAGAAAAAAGTAATTTTTTCATTGTTTTGATTTTAAATTTGTTAGTACTATAGTGCGTTTGTATTATTCTTATAACAAGCGAAATAAAACCAACCTCGCTTTTTTTTTGAGCGTGCAAAATTGTATGATTTCGCGGAAGCCACCAAATAGATAGGCATCTACAAACTTTTAGCAAGCGCTCCGTAAGGCCTCTACATCGCCTTAGCATCGAAAACTATTTTAAATATTATCAATTGTTTAAAACCTTTTACCGGCACTTTCGGGCGGACAAGGCGTAAGGCATCCGAAAAAAAAGAGCCGCAATAGACGTTTGAAGTATGGTTTTATGCAAGATAAGCTGTATCTTTGCCCCCATGGCGTTACCCATCAACATAGAAGACCTTCTAAACAAGAATAAGGTGGAATCCAATCGCATAGAATTCAAAAGCGGCTGGAATCCAGACCGAGTATATCGCAGCATCGGGGCTTTCGCCAATGATTTCGACAATATCGGCGGCGGTTACATTCTTATCGGTGTTGAAGAAGAAGAAGAAGAACAAGGTATCGCCAAGCGTCCGGTCAAAGGCATCGATCTAACGCAACTCGATAAGATTCAGAGGGAAATGCAGGGCTACAACAACCTCATAGAACCCTTTTATCTACCACGGCCTTCCGTTGAAGAGGTGGACGGCCGTAACATCCTCGTTATTTGGGTGCCCAACGGAGAACAACGGCCTTATGCGGTTCCTGAAAATGTAACGGCCAAGAGTAAAATCGCCAAATATTACATTCGCAACGGGACTACGACCATCGAAGCCAAAGGCGAAGCATTAGATGAACTGCGCGACATGGCCAACCGCACCCCTTTTGATGAGCGCGGAAATCCCGATATTTCCCTTTCTGACATATCTCCTTGGCTGGTACGCGATTATCTTCGTGCCGTAAATAGCCGTCTGGACAAAATCCTCGAAAACGACGGCTCCAACGATGCGCTCATGCATGTCTTGGAACAAATGGATTTGCTTGTCGGCCCGGTGGAACATCGATGCTTTCGGAATGTGGCGGCGATGATGTTCTGCGAGCAACCGGAAAAATTTTTCCCTTATTCGCGAATCGAGATAGTCCTTTTCGAGAAAAATCGTATCGAGACGCCCGATAAATTCACCGAAATCGGCCCGATTTCCGGTTCTGTTCCCAAGATGGTAAAAGACACCATGAACATCCTCAAATCGGTCGTCATTAAGGAACGCATAAGGAAGATTCCGACACAAAGCGAAGCCCTCCGAGCCTTTAATTATCCGGAAGAGGCTTTGGAAGAAGCCATTGTCAATGCACTGTACCACCGAAGTTGGCAGGAGCGCGAACCTGTTGAGATTACCGTGGAGGAGGACGAAATCTCCATTCTAAACTTTCCCGGACCCGACCGTTCCATTCCTGACAGCGCTATCGAGGAAAGCCGGATATTGAAAAGCCGCCGTTACCGCAACAAGCGGCTCGGCGAATTCCTCAAAGAACTTGACCTTACGGAAGGGCGCTCCACCGGCATCCCCACCATTCAGCGAGCCTTGGCGGAGAATGGTTCCCCCGCCGCGTTTATCGAAACTTCTCCCGAAAGGCTTTTCTGTGTCATTCATATTCCAGTTCATCTCTAGTATACCAATCTGACGATTCCGAAGATCATAAGAGTGTTCATAACGTTG
>CAMWTX010000160.1 GCA_947177315.1 uncultured Bacteroidales bacterium
CCCCGCGAGCGGCGAAACGGGTTGCAAAAGTACAACCTTTTTTCTTTCTACCAAAAATTTTTTTTCAAAAAAATGGCAGATGTTGTTTATTTTGCTGGTTGTCAAATGGTTTTTGTATGCTATTTTGTTACTTTCGGTACGGAAATTCGCCCGATTTCCACTGTCGGAAGGCTCTGAAGGTAACGGATAAACACATCGGTAGGGTTGCGTTCGGTGGCAGGAACAGCTTCAAAATCCGGGTCGCGCAGGCTGAACCATGCCGGATTGTAACCGTCGCCGCCGGAAGCCACAAAGTTTTCGGTAACTACGGTATAGAGGCCGTTTTCTTCAATCGGAACACGTTTGCCGTTTTCCACATACGTCATCGAAACCACTTTTCCGTTTTCGATGCCTATCTCCATATTATGGTATTGCAACCAGCCGGCCTTGCAGTCGATGCCGTATTGCAACAGTTCCTGGAGTTGCCGCCCGTTCATCCGGCAGGCGCGCAATACGCCTCCGAAAGGAATGATGTTTCCCGCCTGCAGTTTGGTTACCTTTCCTTGCGGCAGAACGGTGCGTATCGCCCCGGCGTTGCATACTCCCAGCACGATGGCGGTGTCGTTGCCCGTGGCACGGCGGTAGAAGTCCCGATAGGCCGTGGTGACCAGAGCCCCCAAGTGGCTGAACTGGCTGCCTTCTTCGTAATGCTGCGGGTCGAGTTCCTGCGGGTTCTCGGTCAATATTTCGTCAAACCCGTATTCGGGCGCGTGCAGGTAGCGTTCCACCGA
Source organism: uncultured Bacteroidales bacterium (assembly GCA_947177315.1). Lineage (GTDB taxonomy): Bacteria > Bacteroidota > Bacteroidia > Bacteroidales > P3 > Pullibacteroides. Next base: position 771 of record CAMWTX010000160.1, read on the forward strand.
AGCATCCATTTCGGCCATCGTTTCGGCTTGGGGCGAAAGCAGTTCGCCGCCGATAAAACGGCACGAAACGATACCTTTCTTATTGCGGCTTATCTCGTATTGCAGGCGCGAAATCTTGCGGCCGTAGTTGTGCCCCTGGATTACGGGAATTCCGTCGCGCAGACCGTAAACCGCCTTGTGCGAATGGCCGCTGAGAATGCCATCTACCCCTGGAATCCGGCTCAGCCCGTCCACGCCCAGGTCGGTAAAGACCACGTTTCCGTCTTGCATGTCGGTGCCGATATGGGTCAACAGGATATACAGATCCGCACTGTCTTTAAGGTCTTGCATGATGCGTGCGGCCACGCCCACAGGGTTGGCGAAGTCGAGGTCCTTGACGATTTCGGGCAGGGCTGCCGTTTTGGTTTCCTGGGTCGAAAGCCCGATAAAGGCTATCCTTACGGGCGTGCCGTTTTTAAGCGTCTGCCTTTTGATGGCATAGGGAACCGCCCAGTCGGGGCGCAGGCCGGTGGTGGAATCGTCAAAGATATTGGCCACCAGATAACGGGTGTTTCCCCAATGAAGCCTTTCGGTCATGGCGTCTATACCCCAGTCGAATTCGTGGTTTCCGATAGCCGAATACTCCACCTTGGCCAGTTCAAACATCTCATCCAGCGGATGCCCTCCTGTCAGGCGCGGAAAATAGCCGCCGCTGTAGTTGTCGCCGCAGGCCACCACGCATACGTTGGGCAGTGTGGCGCGCAGGTCGTTGAGCGTACGCACCAGCCGTCCCGCGCCGGGAATGTTGCCGGTTTGCTGGAACGACCCGTGAAAATCGTTGAACGCCAAAATATTGATGGTGTCCTTGACGGCTTTTGTATTCTTGGCCGACAGGGAACTGAGCCCGAAAGATGCCGCCAGTGCGATGCACCATGCGGCGGATTTTAAAATTTTCATGACAACCTGGCTCCTAATTTTTTCATGACGTTCCAGAAATCGGGGAACGACTTTTGAACGATGTCTTTGTCTTCGATGTTTATTTTTTCGTACTTGGCCGCCAGTATCGCGAACGACAGTGCCATGCGGTGGTCGCGGTAAGTGCGTATCAGTTCGGTCTGGGGATGCAGTTGGGAAGGATAGATGTGCAGGCGGTTGGAGTTTTCCGTTTCGGAAGACTCGATGCGGGCGCCGATGCGCGTCAGTTCGTTCTGCAAGGCCACGATACGGTCGGTTTCCTTGTATTTGAGTCCGAAGATGCCCGTAAGTTCCACTTCGATGCCCAAGGCGGCGCAAACCACCGCCATAGTCTGTGCCAGGTCGGGATGATGTACGAAATCGTATTCCTTGGGGCTTCGGTCTATCGGCGTGTCGGGATTCTTGCGGATAATCACGCGGTCTTCCAGAAATTCGGTTTCCACGCCCAATTCTTCAAACCAGTTGGCCACGATGCGGTCGCCCTGCACGCTGTCTTCAAAAAGCAAGGGAAGTTCCACGCTGCCGCCCTCGCTCAAGGCCAGCAAACCGTATATATAGGAGGCCGAAGTCCAGTCGGATTCAATCAAGGTTTGGGCAGGCGCGTGTAGCGTTCCGTCGATAAAGATATTGTTGCCGTCGATGAACACAACCACCAGACCGCAGTTCTGCATCTGCCGGGCGGTCATCTGGATATAGGGCAGAGACACCTTGGTTTCGCCGATCATCTCGATGTGCAGCCCGTGTTCAAAAAGCGGAGCCACCATCATCAGGGCCGACACGAACTGGCTGCTTTGGCCGGCATCCACCCGCACGATGTAGTCTTGCGACTGCAAGGCTTCGGGTTTTCCTACAAGGCGTATGGGAGGAAAGCCTTCTTCTTCCAGATAATCTATCTCGATGCCCATGGAGCGCAAGGCATCCACCAAAGGACCGATAGGACGGGCCTTCATACGCGGATTGTCCGAGCCCAGAATCCAGGTTCCGGCGCGGAAAGCCAGCAAGGCGGTCAGGAAACGGATCACCGCCCCGGCGTTCTGACAGTTCAGTTCGGTCGTATCGTCCGGGTCTTCGTCCTGCCGGTCTATCGTTTTGAGCAGTTTCTGCATCAGGCGCGTGTCGTCCGATTCCGACAGGTTTTCGAGCCCGAAATCCTCATCGGCGAGAAACTGCAATATCAGGTATCGGTTGCTGATACTTTTGGAACTCGGCAAAGGGGCTTCCCCCTCAATGTGCCTTTCGGTAAGTCGAATGCTTATATTGTCCATGCTTATTGATTTTTTTCGTCAAAGGGATAGGCGGTTAAAACTTCTTCTATCGTCTGTGGCGGAACGGAAAGGTGGTACAGGCATTTGCCGTAGTCTTTCAGCAAGACGGGGCGTATCTGCCCGTTCTGCCGGTTTTTCTTGTCGCTCCGCATATAGTCTAACAGCTCGGGAATATCCTGGGCGGTATAGTTGAAAGTGCCGTAAATGCGCCGTATCAGCCGGTGAACCCGCTCGAATTTCTCAACTTTCAGCCCGCCGTGGCGCATGGAAAGGAACAGTTCGCAGTCCATGCCGAAAGCCACCGCGAAACCATGCGGAATGGGGCGGTTCTGCTTTAATGCCAGCGATTCGAAAGCGTGTCCGAAAGTATGCCCGAAATTCAAGGTTTTTCGGAGACCCTTCTCTTCAAAATCCAAACGGGTGATACGGGCCTTTTCCTTGATTGCGGAATGCAGTCGTTCAGGGTCGAAAGACTGCCGGTCAAAGGCGTTTTCCATACTTTCGGGCGAGAAGCGGCGTTTGGAAATCAGCTGCATCTTCAATATCTCCGCCATGCCCGACAGAAATTCGGCATCGGGCAGGGTGTCAATGAATACAGGATCTATCGCCACGGTCTGGGCACGGCGGAACGTGCCCACGATATTCTTTACTTCGCCCAAATCCACGGCGGTTTTGCCGCCCACCGAGGCATCGGCCATAGCCAATAGAGTGGTGGGAACGCTTACGAAAGGAATGCCGCGCTTAAAGACCGAGGCGGCAAAACCGCCCATGTCGCAAAGCACGCCGCCTCCGGAGAGAACCACCAGGGTGTCGCGGTCCAAACGGTCGTTGTTCCATGCCTGCCACAGCGGCAGCAGGTTTTCTATCTGTTTGTTGCTTTCGGTGGAATCCAGCACGTAACGGGGC
>CAMWTX010000161.1 GCA_947177315.1 uncultured Bacteroidales bacterium
CTCATGGGTATGGGTATAAGCCTCTTGTTCATGGTTTTGATGTTCCATAGCGAACGCCTCCATATTGACACATTTTTAACTAGTTCCACTATACAGCAAATTTGTCAATTTTGCAAGGGATATGAGAAGAATATTTGGAAAAAATTTTTGTTGGTTTTTTCTTGCTTGGCAGCGGGGGGATATTGCTTTTTTGGTCTTTTATGAACGCCGGCACGCCCGTTTGTCGTCAGGAAAACTTAAATTCGCGGTCTATGCAGAGCGATCAGACAACAAACGGGCTGTTGCCCCTCCTGGTGGTTTTGGGGCCTACGGCGAGCGGAAAAACGGCTTTGGCGGTAAATCTTGCCTACCGTGCCGACGGCGAGGTGCTCAGCGCCGACTCCCGGCAGGTGTATCGCGGCATGGACATCGGTTCGGGCAAGGATCTGAACGAATACACGCTGTCCGCCCCCGACGGAACAACGGTAAGCGTTCCCTACCATCTCATCGATGTGGCGGATGCCGGGGAGGAATACAACCTTTTCCGCTATCAGCAGGCTTTCGATGCCGCCTACGCCGATATCTGCGCCCGCAGGAAAACGCCTGTGCTCTGCGGCGGCAGCGGCCTGTATCTGGCGGCGGCCCTGGGCAGGAAACGTTTCCGCCAGGTGCCTTTCAACGCCCCGCTGCGCGAGGAGCTGCAAAACCGGAGCGATGCCGAACTGGCCACGCTTCTGGCCTCCTACGGGCCTTTGCACAACCATACCGACACCGAGACCCGGGAACGTTGCCTGCGCGCGCTCGAGATAGCCGAATTCGAGCGGAAACATCCCGCCCCGGAGAGGATGCTGCCCGAACCAATGGTTTTCGGCATCCGCTTTGAACCCGAAATACTGCGCCAGCGCATCAAAAAACGTTTGGAAGAACGCCTTGCACAAGGCATGATCGAAGAAGTGGAGGTCTTGCTCCAAAAAGGCCTCAAGCCCGAACAGCTTACCTATTACGGTTTGGAATACAAATATCTTACTCTCTACATTACCGGGCAGATGGAGCGGGAACGTATGGAAAGCGAGCTTTATTTTTCCATCTGCCAGTTTGCCAAACGCCAGCGCACCTGGTTCCGCAAGATGGAACGCGAAGGTTGCCGGATCCATTGGATAGACGGCCTTCTGCCGCTGGAGGAAAAGACCGCGCGGGTGCTCGAAGCCTGTAATTTATCCTTACGTTAAGGCGGCTATCTGGCCGTGTCGCCCTCCGCAACCGTGTCGTTTTCGGAAGCCACGGGCACGGTGGGGAAGTCCACACGGCGTATCACGCGGCGTTCACGGTTCATCCAGCCTTCGAACTGGCTGATAATCTGCTGCCCCAAGTTGAGGCGGGCGCTATCTACCTTGCGGATTTCGGCAGGCGTGAATGAGTTTTTGTACAAGGCCTTGCCGATACCGAATTTCAGTTTGTCGGGTGTACCCTTTACGTTGATGCCCATCTTGAACGGCACCGGCGATTTGAGCACCGAGATATGGTAGTTCAGGTTCATGTCCAGATCCTGACGTCCGCCCACACCCACTTGATAGCGGTCTATTTCCACAATGAACGGATAAACGGTAATCTGTCCTTCCTGCAGCGTGACGGTGGCTGAGATGCTGTCGATGAGGTTGCGTTCCTTATTCTTGAACATCAGCATCTTGGATATTTCGGCAAAGGTTTCTCCGTCCATGAGCACGAGGTTTTCCCCGTGCAGGCGCACCGCTCCGGTCAAGGTGGGCAGCAGGATGTTCATGCCCGTGTCCAGTTGCGTGGAAACGGTGGTTTCCAAATCCACCTTGCCTTTAAAGGAACGCAGCATGGGCAGCATGGAATCCAGGGCGGGAACAGACGTTATCAGTTTTTCGATGTGGATGTCCTTGATATGCAGGTCGCAGCCGGCATCCGCCTTTTCGGGCGTGGGGGTGGCGTAAACCATCGTGAGCTTCATGTCGGCATCCAGGGCCTTCATGTCTAATTTCTTGAGGTTGATGGCGCGGTTGCGCACTTCCACCCGCCCCACGATGCTGTCGAAGACCATGCGGTCGTAAACGACACGGCGGGCGTTGAGTGCCAGTTTGAGGTCCACGCGGTCGGGAACCAGAAAGAGGGGCATGGATTGCAGCGAATCGTAGGTATCGATGTTTTCCACGTCATCCAAAGCATCTTGGCGCGCCTCTTCTTCGGCGGAAACGTTCTCTACGTCAAGCGCGGTGCTGTCCAGCGGGCTTGCCAAGGCGTTCAGCAGCTGGTTGCAGTCGAGCATCTTCGATTTTATGCGGAGGTCTGCCACGAGGGTTTCCTTACGTTTGTAGGAACGCCATATCTTCTCGATATCGCCCTTGAGGCTCAGGTGGGAGTTGCCGATACGCACCGTGGCGCGGTCCAGATGGATATTGTCGCCGTCTAACGAACCTTTGAGGCGGTTGAGACGTATCGGTGAACCGAACCGGGGCAGCACGACCACCGCCCGGCGCATATCCACGTTGGCTTTGGGACGCCAGATGGAATCCCGCAGACGGGTCAGGTCGAGGTGTACGGTGGCCTTGCGCAGACGGGCCTTGGCCGCCCCCGAGCGCGCCACCATCGTGTCGGTTTCAAAATCGAAGTTCACAAAAGCCGTGCGGGGATTTTCGGGCGAGGGCTTGAGCGAAGCCTTGGCCACGGTGCGCACGTTGTAGAACAGCAGCGTGTCGAACAGCTTGGCGTAGGTTTTCTTGATCTTGATGGAGGCGCCCATGCGGATGATGTGCGTGGTGGCGGTATCCTTGGGAGGCACGGTAAAGGCGCGCACCTGCAAGGTATCCATATAGGCCTTGATTTTTTGGCTCTTCCAATGGATTTTGTTCACGGTGAGGCTGGCTCCCAGAAAACGCTCGCTCTTGAAACGCAGCGTGGCGTCGGTACGGGCGTAGAAATCCTTGTTGGTGTCGTTGAGGAACACCTGGTCCATATCGACGTGCCCGTTGAACACCATCTTGGCGAAATTCTTCTGCTTGATGTCTTCTATACGTACATTGCCCTTGAGGTCGATGTTCACCATGCCGCCCATATCCACGCCTTTCTGGAAAGGAATGATTTTCATGAGCGTGTTCATGTTCAGCTTGGTCGTGGTGGAAATCGTGGCCTTGGGGTCGTCGAGCAGGTGATCCACCCGGCAGCTGGCAAACACATCCACATCCATCGCCTTGAGCCGGAAAATCTTGAGGTCGGCATAGGATTCCTTCTTCTTGCTCAAATCCACAAAGGCTTCGAAATCGGCGGTGAGCGTGTCGATGCCGTAGGGCATTCCCGCATAGTGCGCCGAGCCGTTGGTTACCTTCATCTTCAGTTTGGCTTCGGGCATCTTGCCGTTGCCGTAAACCCCCGTCAGGCGGCATCCCATATCCACTTTGCCTTCGGCGTCGAAATCGGTTTTCTTGACGATGCTTTCGGGAATCATGCCCAGCACTTCCTTGAGCGAGGGAGTGCGCATGCCAAAGCCCACATCCATCGAAACCTCGCCGGTCAGGGTATCGTAGATAAAATCGCCTTTGGCGCCGAAACCTATGTCGTTGAGCTTGATTTTGGTGCCTTGCAGATGATATACGCAGGAGTCGGAATTAATGCGGATGCCGGTCTTGATGCCCAACGAAACCTTGTTGACCAGCAGTTGGTTGTTCTGCCAAAAGAGCACGTTGTCGTTGCTGAAGTCCAGCTTGACGCTCGATTTGTGTTTGCCCAGGCGCAGTTTGGCTTTCAGATCGGCGTTCTCGACCCGTGTGTAGATCTCGTTGGACCCCGAATCAAAAAAAAAAAAAGCGTGGCTAAGCACCAGAG
>CAMWTX010000162.1 GCA_947177315.1 uncultured Bacteroidales bacterium
CGTCTGCAGCAAGGAGTCTGCCGTTGGTTTCCACTACCGACATTTCGCGTGTCTGTTATTTTTTCTTGGCCGGCTTTTCCCGGGCGCGGAAATCCATGGCGGCTTTCACAAAGGCGATGAAAAGGGGGTGCGGATTTTCTACCGTGCTTTTGTATTCGGGGTGGTACTGAACCCCCACGAAGAACGGATGGCCGGGAATCTCCACGGCTTCCACGCGGTTCACCTTGGTTTTGGCGCTTACCTGGTTGATGCCCGCCGCTTTCATGCCCGCCTTTTCGAATTCGTCCAGATAACGGTTGTTGAACTCGTAGCGGTTGCGGTGGAGTTCCGAAATCTCGTTTTTGCCGTAGATTTTATCCAGCAGGCTGCCTTTCTTGAGTCGGCACGGATCAGCGCCCAGACGCATCGTTCCGCCCAGGTTCTCCACCTTTTTCTGGTCTTCCATGATATGGATCACCGGGTGTTTGGTCTTGGCGTTCATCTCGGTGGAATCGGCCTCTTTCCAACCCAGCACGTTGCGGGCGAACTCAATCACGCAGCACTGCATGCCCAGACAGATGCCCAGAAACGGAATGCGGTTCTTGCGCGCGTATTCGATGGCCACCAGCTTGCCCGCGATGCCGCGGTTTCCGAAGCCGGGAGCCACCAGCACGGCATGGTTGCCGCCCAGTTTCTCGGCCACGTTCTTGGGTGTGAGGTGCTCCGACTGTATCATGTTGACACGCACCTTGCACTGGTTCACCGCCCCGGCCTGCAGAAAGGCTTCCAAAATGGACTTGTAGGCGTCCTTGAGTTCCACGTATTTGCCCACCAAGGCAATCTGCACCTCGCTTTTGGGATGTTCGAGCTTGCGCAGGAAAGACCGCCAGGGGCTCAGGTTGGGCGTTCCGCCGTAGGGTAGCTTGAGGATTTTGAGCACTTGTTTGTCCAGGCCTTCCTTGAGCATCATCAGCGGCACTTCGTAGATGTTCCTGGCATCGCGGCTTTCGATAACGCATTCGGGCCGCACGTTGCAGAAAAGCGCCACCTTGGAGCGCACGCCCTTGCTGATGGGGTGTTCGGTGCGGCAGACGATGATGTCGGGTTGCAGCCCTTGCTCCAGCATGGTCTTTACCGAGTGCTGGGTAGGCTTGGTCTTGAGCTCGCCCGCCGCCGCCAGGTAAGGCACGTAGGTGAGGTGAATCACCATCACGTCTTCCTGCATTTCCCAGGTGAGCTGGCGCACGGCCTCGATGTAGGGGAGCGATTCGATATCGCCCACCGTGCCGCCTATTTCGGTAATGATTACGTCGAATTCGTTGTTCTGCGCCAGCAGACGTACGCGGCGCTTGATTTCATCGGTGATGTGCGGAATCACCTGCACCGTGCTGCCCAGATAGTCGCCCCGGCGTTCCTTTTCGATAACGCTCTGATAGATGCGCCCGGTGGTGACGTTGTTGGCCTGCGAGGTGGGGATGTTGGTGAAACGTTCGTAATGGCCCAGGTCCAAGTCGGTTTCGGCGCCGTCTTCGGTAACGTAGCATTCCCCGTGTTCATAGGGATTGAGCGTTCCGGGGTCGATGTTGATGTAGGGGTCGAGCTTCTGAATGGTGGTCTTGTAGCCGCGGGAGAGCAGCAGACGCGCCAAAGAGGCCGAAATGATGCCTTTTCCCAGCGAGGAGGCGACCCCCCCGGTAACGAAGATGAACTTGGTTCTGTGCTTTTGCATGGATGTATCGTTTTTCCGGGTAAAGTTACATTTTTATGCTCAAACCGCGAAGTTTTCCCACGGAGGCTTTTACACGCTTCTTGTCAAGCGCAGAATTCAAACCTGTTGGAACTATGTCGAGGTGTGAATTCAACAACGAGCATTCCAACGCTACTTGAATTTTCCCAATGTGTCCATGTCAACTGTGACGCGCTGTGTACACAATGTTGCAATCAACACAGCAACAAATCCTTGCAGAACTTTTAACTTTTTTTTAAGAAACGCGCGTTGGGAAAGGGCTTACCTTTGCTGTGCAGACAATGAAACCGTCCGCACAGTAAACCATTCCCGATGAACCACCGCGCCAAGTCCACACGTCCCAAGCTGACCCCGGCACAGAAAGAGGCCATCTATGCCCTGCCGCTTGCGAAGCAGTTCTCCATCGTGCATATCGATACGGAGAGCGGGTTCGTTGTGTACCAACATCAGCTTGTGGATGAAACAGAACGCGACTACCGGCAAGTGCTGGCGGTGGCCAAAGCTTATGCGAAAGAAACAGACTGCTGGATAAACCCTATTGTTATGCCACAGGCGGTGGCGGCACGGCAGAAACTCTATCCCGGCATCGAAGACAATGCCAATCCCGACCTGACGACCGGGAAGTACGGTTACATTGACGTCAAGTCTCCGCGCAACAAGAGCAATATTGTCAGTAACGCCAATTCAGCTTGTTTTCAAGGTGCGATAGCTGTCATCACAGATCTGAGCCTAGACAAAGAAGAGATCTCGCCCGAAGAGTTGAACAAATTTACGGAAAGGGTGTTTTCAAAACACAACAAAAACCACCTCGGCAACCACAATTATACCAAGCCGCAGGTGCATTGGTTCATCAAGGGATGCCTTATAAAATGCAACAGGCCGGAAAAGAACTGATTTCTTTTTCGACCTGAGGTTTTGCTACTGCGCAAGTAGCTTTCAACGGTTATACTGTCTCTCCGTGGAACAAAGGTACGAAAATTTTTCGTTTGACAAAACTTTTTCCCATGAACCAATCGTTTCAGTCCATAGCCAATAATATTAATATAAAAACAGTTTTCAAAAACACAAACGCATCAATTTCCCAACAAAAAATCTTCACTTATCAACACCCTGTTAACAAAAAAATATTATCTTTGCAGGTTACGAGGAAAGTGTACGGAAAAGAAGCAGGGAAACCTCGCAAAATCAAAGATTCTATCGAACAATATATCATCTAAATATGAAAAGGATTCTCGTTTTCCTATTGGTAGCAATTGGGTTTCTGAGCATTGAAAAAGCGTTTGCTGCGGACAGAGCGCCTGTGGATGGGCGGGTTCGTTATGGATTTGAACTTAAAACACTTACAAAAGCAGAGGCAGATGCTGCAAAGGCGCAAGGATATGTGGATTTGTGGACGTATGCGTGTTTTGATGAATCTTTCGTTAGTTCAGGGCAAATCACACTGAATGCCGATGGGACAATTAAACAGTTTAAAATATTGGCGGCAGACAATACGCACTCGTACAAGATGGTATATAAAAATGGCACAGAGGATAGAACCGGCAGTGTCGCCCTGTTTGCCAGACCTAAAAACGCCACTTGTACCGGAGGCGGAAGGCTTAATGTTTTTGATAATGATATTAAAACGGAATACGAGAATGCTGGAGAAGTATATCAATCTTTGCCTCATACTGTGATTCAAAATAGCTGTCCCACATGGGCTTACGGCGCTAGTAGTAGTAGGGGGGGCTATTATACGCAATCAGTTGACGTAAATAGATATTGCACCATTATAGAGGCTGAAGGAAAGAAATGGTATTGCTTGAAGATGTACGTGGTGCGTTTTGAATACAAGCAGGCATCATCTTTTTATGTGACTTTCTATAAAAGCAGTCCCGGAGCAGACGGCAGTACATCGAATGGTGCCAGCACGTTCAATTACTATGCAGATGCTGGAGCTGGTACGTATTTGGTATGGCCTGGTCAAACGGGAGATAACTTGGATTGGTCTCAGTTGTATACTGGTGTAAACGGTCGTTACGGCTTCATACAAGGCGGTGTAGAAGTAATCGCCGACCCGGATATGCAATTAACCGCCGACGCCA
>CAMWTX010000163.1 GCA_947177315.1 uncultured Bacteroidales bacterium
TGGCTCCGGGATGTGTACGCCTATCTTCTTGATTACCTTTGCCGATTGTCTTAACTGTTTTTTTTCATACATTTGTTGCCTATACAGCCTTGCTTGCTCCATGATAAAGATTGCCACCGTGGTAGGGGCGCGTCCCCAATTCGTCAAAGCGGCCGTTTTGAGCCGCGCGTTCCGGGAATTTCCCCAAGCCGACGAGTTCATTATCCATACCGGACAGCATCACGATACTTCTATGTCGGAAGTCTTTTTTCAGGAAATGGAGATTCCGAAAGCCCGTTACAATTTGGGTATCAATAAAGAGAATATGGAAGTGGGGGAGCAGACCCCGGCTTTCGTTCTGGGAAAGACTGTACAGGAAATTTCGCGTGTGCTGAGTCGGGAAAAACCGCGTTGGGTATTGGTCTATGGCGATACTGATTCCACCTTGGCGGGGGCCTTGGCGGCGGCCAAGAGCGGCATTCCCCTGATTCATGTGGAGGCGGGCCTGCGTTCCTATAACCGCCTGATGCCGGAGGAACTGAACCGTGTGCTGACCGACCGGATGTCGGATCTCCTTTTTTGCCCCACCGACCGTGCCGTCCGCAACCTGCAGGAAGAGGGCTTCGGCCACACTTCCTCCAAGATTTTCCGTTGCGGTGACCCGATGCAGGATGCCGCTTTGTATTATGCGAAGAAAGCTAAACCTATAGTTGATGTAAGGCTTCCTGATAATTTTATTTTGTGTACAATACATAGAAATGAAAACACGTCAAATCCTACGGTTCTGCGGCAGATTTTCCAGGCTTTTGAACAGATTGCCGTCTCGATGCCGGTGGTGATGCCCTTGCATCCGGGAACGCGGAAACGTCTGCTTGAAAACGGCTACGATTTTGCTCGTTCCCCGATTTGCTTTATTGAGCCTGTGGGGTATTTTGAAATGATTTACCTGCTGCAACACAGCCGTTTCGTTATGACCGACAGCGGCGGAGTTCAGAAAGAAGCGTATTTTTTCGGAAAGATGTGCCTGACCCTGCGCGAAGAAACCGAATGGACGGAATTAGTTGACAACCATTGTAATATTCTTGTCGGCAGGGATCCAAAGAAAATCACGGAGGCCGCCGCCGGGCTTTGGAACGAACCCTGCAAGAGCTTTGTTCCGGGGCTGTACGGCAAGGGAGAGGCCGGCAGGGAGATTGCCCGCACTATCATTCAAAACAGTTGAAAACATGACATTGCACGAAAACGCGCTGACATACCTGCTCCGTTTTTTAACCGGCCTGGACGACGAGGCGGTCTTACGGACGTTCCGTATCGGATATACCGCCGATGAAGAAAAGTTTGCGCATTACGACCTGGTTTTCATTCCTTCCGGCTTTTTTGAATCCGAACACTACGGCAAAGCCGCCTCTATTCCGAAAACCTTACAGGAAATCAACGGCATACCTTTCCTATACGGCAATCCCACCGTTGAAAGAAGGGGCGAAACGGTGCTGGTGCATGCCGACCTGCCGGCTTCGGCTTTCTTTTTCCTGAGCCGTTACGAAGAAATCTGCCGCCGCGACCTGCGCGACAAACACGGGCGTTTTCCCGGCAAGGAATCTTTGGCCTACCGGAACAACCTGCTCTGCCGTCCCCTGGTGGACGAATACGGCGTATTGGTACGCCAATGGCTCCGCTGTACGGGCAAGGACATTCCCGAACCTGAGCCCAAGGTAGCCAAACTTTGGGTGACCCACGATGTCGATGCGCCGTTTTTCTGCCAAAGCCTGCGAGCCGTAGCCCGGGAGACCCTGCGCGGAAAAGGGCTTCTGTATGCCCTGAAGGTGTTTTTCGGCAAAATCGAAGACCCTTACGACACCTTTTCGTGGATGTTCGAGTCCGAAGAGAACCACCTCAAGAAGATGCCTTATCCCTGGCAGACGATTTATTTTGTCAAAGCCGGCGGAACACACCTCCACGACCGGCCTCATTACAGGTTGCACGCCAAACGTATCAAAAACCTGCTTCGGGATATCGCCTCCCATAAGGTTCTCTGGGGGTTGCACGGCAGTTATTCGGCAGCCGAAAACGGTGCTTCTTTATTGGAAAAGAACCATTTGGAATCTTTCGTAAAGCATAAGCTGGATACCGGTAAAAACAAAATTTTCCTGTTCAGAAGCCACTACCTGCGCTCCTGTGAACCCGAAGATTTCCGCAAACTGGAAAAAATCGGCATCACCGACGATTTCACGATGGGCTACGCCGATGTGGCAGGTTTCCGACTCGGCACCTGCCGCCCCGTAATATGGATAGACCCGGCGCGGGGCACGCTCTCCAAACTGGTACTACACCCGCTCACCGTTATGGATAGTTCGCTCTACCAAAAAGAATACATGTATCTCAGCGAGGAGAATGCCAAGGAATACTGCGCCGCCCTTTTCGAAAAGACCCGAAGGTTCGGCGGCGACATCTGCCTCCTTTGGCACAACACCACGCTGGTCGGCAACGCCTATCCGGGACCTGCCGTTCCTTGGGCACGTTCTTTCTATCTTTACATCCTTGATTATTTAGCCAATATGGAATCTCCCGATACGATTCCGGAAGACAGTACCATCAGTGCCGTGCTATGAAAATCCTGATTGTCTGCGATGCTTTTCCGCCCGAATTCGCCCCCCGCATGGGCTATCTGTGCAAATACCTCAGTCGTATGGGCTGCACGGCAGACGTGGTGTGCGAACAGTATTCCGAAGACATGCGCTTCGATTTTCTGGCCGATTCGGCCCACAAGGTAAAGCGGATTCGGTTCTACCGCTCCCTATCCTTGCCCAAACCCCGATGGGAATGGGGGGCATGGGCTTTCCGAGACCTGTTTTTTCATGCCAAGGACAAAAAGCTTGTACATGAAATTCAACGCGATACGGAATTTTTAGGATACGATTTGGTATTGTGCAGCACCTACCGTACTTTTCCGCTCCGGGCAGCGGCTATCCTAGCCAGACACTTCCAAGTGCCTTTGGTGGCAGACTTGCGCGATATTGTAGAGCAATACCCCGACCGTTCTTATCTGACACATCGCCTGCCTTTTGCCGCCCTTATCACCCGGCATCTGCTCAAGGAACGCAATCGGGTGCTCCGTCAAGCCGCCGCCGTGGTGAGCGTTTCGGAATGGCATCGCGAGTTTCTCAAACGGTTCAATTCTAATACCTGCTTGATTTACAATGGTTATGATCCGGAGTTATTTTTCCCCGAGCATCGAGCCGACCCATATTTCCGCATCGTATTCACCGGCAGGATGATCAGTGTGGAAAACCGCAATCCAGAATGGCTTTTCAAGGCCATATCCCATCTGCTGCGGTCGGAAAAAATCAATAAGGCCGATTTCCGTCTATGCTGGTACACCGATGAGAAAACACGTCAATATATTCAGAATGAATCTGAAAGACATGAAATAGGAGACATTTCGGAATGTATGGGCTTCGTGTCCGCCCAACAAGTACCGGCATTGCTCAACCGGGCCTCCGTTCTGCTCCAACTGGCCAATGTGGCGGATACCCAAGGCCCCAAAGGAGTCATGACCACCAAATTCTTTGAAGCCTTGGCGGTAGGCAAGCCCTTGCTTATGGTGCCGAGCGACGAGAGCTACCTGGCGAAACTGTTGCGCCGTTACGAGTGCGGGCTGGCGGCCACCGACATAGAAAGCGTAGAATCATTCATTGAAAAACAATATAATAAGTGGAAACAAACGGGAAGTACGCAAATTGCCGTACACCCGGAAATTTCCGGATTGTTTTCGAGGGAAGAGCAGGCTAAACAATTCCTGCAACTTTTTCACAATATTTTA
>CAMWTX010000164.1 GCA_947177315.1 uncultured Bacteroidales bacterium
ATATCACCGGATTCCTGCAGTCACCCCAGCGGTTGATCCGGGAAGGTTACTGCCGCGCCAACGTGGCTTTGATTCAGACCACGCCCCCCGACAAACACGGCTTCGTTTCCTTAGGTTGCTCGGTGGATGCCACGCTGGCTGCCATCGAAACCGCCGACACGGTAATCGCCACCATCAATCCCCGTATGCCTCGCTCTTTCGGCGATGCCCTCATTCCAATGGACATGATCGACATCTTTACCGAAGACGACGCCCCGCTGATCGAAGGCCATTTTGCCGAACCCTCGCCCGAAGAAGCCCAGATCGGCAAGTACGTGGCCGAACTTATCGAAGACGGCGCCACGCTCCAGATGGGTATCGGCTCGATTCCCAACGCCGTGCTTTCGCAGTTGAACAACCATAAAGACCTCGGCATCCATACCGAAATGTTTGCCGACGGGGTGCTGAACCTCGTGCGCAAAGGCATCATCAACGGCCGCAACAAGGCCATCGACAAAGGCAAGATCGTTTCCACTTTCGTGATGGGAAGCAAAGACGTATATGACTTCTTGGACGACAACCCCGGCGTGGCCATGATGGACGTGGGTTACACCAACAACGAGTTCATCATTGCCAAGAACCCCAAGGTAACGGCCATCAACTCGGCGCTGCAGATTGACTTGACCGGACAGGTCTGCGCCGATTCGTTGGGAACCAAATTCTATTCGGGCGTAGGCGGCCAGGTGGACTTCGTGCGCGGTGCCTCTTTAAGTCCCGGCGGCAAGGCCATCATCGCTATGCAGTCGGCTACGAACAAAGGGATCAGCAAAATCGCTCCCGTTCTGACTTCGGGGGCCGGCGTGGTCACCACCCGGGCGCACGTTCAATGGATCGTTACCGAATACGGTGCGGTGAACCTGTATGGAAAGACGATGCAGGAACGGGCAAAAATGCTCATCTCCATCGCACATCCCGACCACCGCGAAGAACTGGACCGCGCGGCTTTCGAACGTTTCGGCCCGCACTATCATTTTATGGGTTAATCCGCTTTTTCAAGCCCCTTTGCAAAAACGCAATGCCGTGAATACAGCATTGCGTTTTTCTTTTAAAGCTATCTTCCACTTTCAATACAACCCGTTTCCGGATTCAGTTCCGACCCGTTGGCGCTGTGGGGAATACAGAAAACGCCCAGCATCACGATGCTGGCGGCCAACACCGCCCAACGGGCTTTTTTGCGGAACACCAGCACGCCCCAGGCCGCCAGAAACGCCAGCAGGGCAATCAAGGTCTTGTTGTCGGTAAAATCGCCGCCCAAGGGGAATCCCGACCAATACACGCCGAAAGCATGGTATTGCACGAGACAGCCGAATACGAAACCGCCTATCAGCAGACATAAGATTGTAAGCAGGCAGTAACGTTTATACAACGGATTGTTGCAGAGGGAGGCGATACCCGCCATAACCGCAAAGAACATCGCCAGAAACATCAGCAGGATATGCGGAATCAGGATACCTGCCGGAACATCGCCCTTATAGCGGATCACCACCGGTTGGTCGGCGAAATAAGAAACGCCCTCCGCCTGGATGTAATAAGCCCATTTGCCGGCCTGTGGGCGCGAAGGCAACGAAGCCGTCCAAGCGCCGTCCTGCCAACGCATCGGCACTTTCACGTATTCTTCGCCTTCCACCAAAGGATACCGGCGGTAGCACAGGTATGCCCCTTGACTGGCCGCCTGTGTGCTGGCACCCGAGGTATTGTCGAGCACGTTCGGGAATTTCACCACGGCTTCTTTGCCCGTGGTGCCGCTGCGGGGCAGCTTGTAGGCATATTTCTTACCGTTCACCTCCACTTTTCCGCTTTTGGGATAGGTAGGCCCGCTCATACGCTGGAATACGGCAAAACACATCGTGAGCACCACCGCCAGCAATATCATCCAGGATTTTTTCATCATCTTTCCTTTTTTACAGATTATACATGCGCCACATAAACCGTCTTCCTGCCGTCAGACTTACGGATGGCCTTGATCTTTACCTTCATGCCTTGCTTCAAGGTGGAAAGCACTTCCATGTATTGTTCTATGCTGTTTATCTTCTTTCCGTTCAGGCTGCACATCACATCACCGCTACGCAAACCCGCCTTATACGCAGGCTTTCCTTCCACCACAATCATGGCGGTAAGCCCTTTTTGGGCGGTATTGTTGATGTCGGGCATCAGGCCAAGCGTCACCTTGAAATCGCCCATGCCCTTGGTGGGGCGCTGGGGTTCGCCCGAAGAAGTGAAATGCAGGGGCTGCGCCAGCCCTGCCTGCTTGACAAGATGACCCGTCAAGGCGGCGATACGCAACATGCCGTCGTAGTTGAGTGTGGCAGGGTCATCGTCGGGCGTATGGTAAGTGGGCGTGGGAGGCGTACAGAAAAAGAACACCGGTATCTGCCGCGCGTAAAAGGAGGCGTGATCAGACGGCCCGTGCCCGTCGGGAGAAACCGAGAGTTCCAAATCGGTATGCTTGCGGGCTTCCTCCACCATGGCGGCGGCTTCCCGGCTCGTGCCCGTTCCGTTTATCCTGAAACCGTTGCCCTGCAATCCGCCCAACATATCAAGGTTGAACATCACGTCAATGGCCGAGAGGTCAAACGGAAATGAATCCAAAAAAGCCGCCGAACCGAGCAATCCGAGTTCCTCGCCGCTGAAAGCCACGAACACCAGCGTTTTGGGCAAAGGATACTGCGAATAATAACGCATCAGTTCCAACATCACCGCCACACCGCTGGCATTGTCGTCCGCCCCGTTATGGATTTCATGAACCCCCTTGCGCATGGAAGTTTCCGCCTTGTCGCCCCAACCCAAATGGTCAAAGTGCGCGCCCACGACCACAAAATGCTCCGAAAGCGCCGAATCCGTGCCTTTTACCACGCCCGCCACATTGCGCGTAAACACTTGCTCGCCCCAACGCGCCTTGAACGAATACGGAAGCCAGTAATCGGTCTGGTCCTTGCCCGGCTGTGCCGTTTTATAATTGGCGTTAAACGGCACCAAACCGTTTTCCATAAAGCGTTTTCCAAGATACAATGCCACCAAGCTGTCTTGCGGCGAACCGGTGAGCCGGCCTTCCATTTCGTTGCAGGCAAGCATCAGCACGTCATGGCGCAACATCTGTTTCCGCGCAAAAAAAGAATCGGGCACAAAGGCCTCTATCCTCGGGGCAATCAGCATTTCTTCTTCCGGTTCCCCCTGCACTTCCTGCGCCACCGCGACCCAAGGCGCCAAAGCCGACAAACAGCACAACACCTTTTTTCCAACTTCCGATATCATGTTTCTTCTCATCTTTTTCCTCATTACAGGCATCTCAATAATTGAGCCAAAGTTTAAAGCTTTCCGCCTTTTCCTTGCTTACCAGTACCGGTTCCTTGAACTCCGGCACCAGCGATACCGATACCTTGCCCTGAAAATAGTTCTCGATTTTGTTCACCGCACGGCTGCACAGCAGAATCTGACGGGTGGCGCGGAAAAACAAGGCCGGGTCGAGTTCCTCGCCCAAACGGTCCAGCGAATAATCCACCACCATCGAACCCTGCTTGAAAGTCTGCGCATAGGTAATCTTGTTCTCGCTGAAAAAATAGGCCACGTCTTCCACCAGCAGCACCTCCATCTGATTGCCGCGCTGCATGAGGAAACGCTTGCGGTAATTCTTCTCGCCCGCCGCCATTTTTTCGGGAAAACCCTTCCAATCGCTTTTCTCGTTTACCTGACTGAAATAAGCGGCGGTGCGCTTCTCGAACTTCTCCACACTCAGCCGCAGACGTTCCTTTTCGAT
>CAMWTX010000165.1 GCA_947177315.1 uncultured Bacteroidales bacterium
CCCTTCGGGCGCGCTCCTTACCATAAAAAACACATGAAAAGATTAATATTCCCACAAATCGTGTTCGATTTCAAACAGCATTTCTTCGATACGCTCCGCTTCCCTCATGATATTGGCACCCTGGGCGTATTGCTGAATCTGCCGGTCCTGCTGGTTGTCGATTTTGGTGATATAGCTTTGGAACCAACGGTTCCAGGCGAACACATCATCATAAGACTGGCGCATGGCGCTGTTGTGGCGGTTAAAGGTTTCCGTTTTGGCAAAAAGCGGACGAACAGAGGGATAATAAAGCCAAAACAACGTCTGGTTGCCCTTGAATTGGCCGCTTTCTTCGTCAAACACCTGAATTACGGGAGCGATACCCAGCACACGGATATCGCGGATAGAACGCTGCTTGTCGATAAACCAGTCTTCCTTAAGACGGATCATCTTTACGTTGTGAATCTGGAACGAAGAAGTATCCATCGTGGTGATGAACTGACCGGGATTATCCAAGTCTTCTTTCTGCAACTCGGAAATCTGCGTGTTCTGACGAATAAACTCTTCGTAGGTAAGCTGCTTGCGGAAGTCATCGGTGAGGGCATCGTAAGCCACAATGCTGCCGTCTTCCAGACCTTTCATAATCAAGCTCATCAAACTGATACGGTCCTGCACCGGAGTAACGGGATAATACAGGTACTGGTTCATCTTCATACGGAAATCCACCATGCGCCAAACACGCCATTTGATATAGACATCGGCTTCGCGCACATAAACGTATTCGCGCGGCAGGCGGTCGGCGGTGTTTTCCTTCTTGAAGAAGTTATCCAAAGGAGGCGTGTCTTCCAAAACCTGCGCTTTGAGCGAACCGATGGAGGCGGCAACCATGGCGACCATCAAAATGGAAAAGGCAAATCTTTTCATAATCGTTTATTTTTTCTCTTGTGGAGAGAATGTACTACTTAATGGTTAAAATCATATCGCCCAACATACGTCTGCCTTCGGGCATAGCGGCGTATATATCGGTGATAAACACTTTATCTCCGCGTTTGCAACGTTTAAAGTTGTCGATCATGCCCGACGTGAACTTGTTGCCGTCGGAGGGCATCATGGGCGAAAGTTCACCGTCGCGCGACACCTGCACGTTGAAAGAAGCGATCTTCAAGCTCAATTCAAACTCGAAATCCTTCATCGACACCAACAGACCGCCCGCGTTGGCAAGCGTGTTCTTGTCGATACGCTTTACCCCCTCATCCTGTCCGTTGATACGGGCCACCGGGTCGGGAACGCGCTTTACACGGAAAGTCTTGCTGCCCATCAAGGTTTCCTTGCCGTTTTCCTTGGCATAAACCCTCACGGTAGCATCCACCCCAGGCGTATTGACACGTACCACATATTCGCCGGGCTTGGTCTTGGTAATCGTTCCATTGGAAATTTCCACGCGCGTATTGGCATCGGTGATACCGCCGGCAATCGCCGAAACGGGATTGTCAACTCCCACATAGAATACGTTCATCTTGTCCGCGCTCACGGTAGCGGTAGATTGGCGCACTTCATACTCGAACTGGAACGGATAGGACTTTACCCCGAAAGATGCCGGCACATGAATCGTACCGTTCACCTTGCGCGTTCCGATGGTATTGGCAGGCACTTTATAGCGGATGGAACCGCCCTCACCGGTGTATTCCCTGCCGTCGATGGTCGCCGAGATTTCGGCTTTTGAATCGAATGCCGCCACAAAGACGTCGGCTTCGAAATTTGAGCCCACCAACACGCTGTTGGAAACGGGAACCACACGCGCCGAAATGGTGTCGAACTTAAAGTCTTCATCGCTGATAGCCGAATAAAGATACGACACAATGTCGTTTTCGGCATTCAGCACGTCGTTCTGAATCTTGTTGAGCAAAGCCAAGTCGGCCACGATAATCGTGTGCGAGAAATGGAACACTTCCCAACTCTGTTCCTCGCCGTTGGCATTGTACCATTTGGTACCTTCCACGTGCAAGGAGCGCAAGGGAATGTTTTCTTTGTCCTTTTCTTCCACCATCGTCAACAAGAAATCGCGGTATTCGTGCAATCTGGTGTGCAATTCGTAAGCCTTGCCACTGCTGGTGTTGTTATCCACACCAAGGAAAAAACGGGTAGGATCATCATAGTTATCCTGACGGCTGATGTTCCTCGGGTCAAGATTTTCCGCCTCTTCGTAGGGAATCTGTTCGGTAAAGGCGATAAGCTCAATCTTGGTTTTCTGGATATAATCGTACAAGTCTTTCGTTACCTCCTGCACCTTCTGCGCTTTTGCCCAGTGTTTGCCTACTTTCGCCTCATTGACCACATAGGTGGCAAGGAAACGCTGGTACAGGTCGGCGTTCTTCTGCACATAACTTTCGTTGGTCGTTTCCAAGGCTTCGTTGATCGTAAGGAATGATTCCAACACGGCCACCGACACGTTCAAAGCCAACAGGGCGGTGTACACGAGGTACATCATCCCGATCATCTTTTGCCTTGGTGTTTCTTTTCCTCCTCCTGACATAACCGAATAGGTTCAAAAATTTTTTACTCGCGGAATTAATTTTTTGCCGGTTGTGCACCTTGCATGGCGGCAAGCATCTGGCCGTACATACGGTTCAATGCGGAAACCTTTTCGGAAAGGTCGTCTATTTCCTGACGGTATTTCTGAGAACTTTCGAGCGAACTGCTCAGAGTTTCCATAATCTTGTTCACGTCTTCCTGCAGTTTCACACCCGCTTCCGTCTGCGCTTTCGAAACTTGCAGCTGGTTCACGTAGAACTGGTTCAACTGATTGAGGTTGTTCGTCATCTGAACCATTTCATCGGCATAAGTCTTGTTGACGCTCACCACATTGGTCAGATTGCTGAGATTGGCGGTGGTTTCGGTAAGTTTTTCCAGACCGCTGCTGAGACGGTTGAACACTTCGGGTGTAACATTGGCCTTTTCCAACATTTCTTCCAACTTATCCGCCAAGATATTCTGTGAACCGCCAGCCATACCGCCACCGTGTCCGGCGGGAGCTTCGCCTTCGGGATACATGGGCGTTCCGTCGGGATTGTTCTTCAAAACCGGGTAAACCCTATCCCAATCATATTCGGGATGCGGCTTTTCCATCGTGGAGAACACAAAGATGATGGCCTCGATACTCATACCCACGATAAGCATCAGGTTGGCACCCGGATAGTGATTGATTTTAAAAAGAGCCCCTACGATAACGATAGATGCACCATACCCGTAGAGGTAACTCATAAACTTCTTAAACCAATGTTTGTCAGCAAAACTCATTTCCTTGTCTTATTTTCGTTTGGTTTTAGATCTTAAAAAATATCTGTCTTTGGGAGTAACGATTAATACACATTCGAACCGCTTCCGCCGGTCAGCATGCCGCTACCCAGCAAAGGCTGGATGCAGCGGAATCCGATATAGGACTTGCAGGTATCCTGGTATTCGAACGAACGGTAATAAACCTTGCAGATATCGGCAAAATCCTTGAACGAACCGCCACGCACCACCTTACGTTTGAGTCCCACGCCGTCTTCGGGCTTGGCATCGTAGGTAAAGGCGGGGTTAAAGTCGTGGTTGTTGGCGATGGTTTCATCGTAGGCGTCGATACACCATTCGGAAACATTGCCCATCATGTCGTACAAGCCGTAATCGTTGGGAGCGTAATGCCCTACCACGCAAGGATAGAGCGAACCGTCGGCGGCATAGTCGCCACGTCCGGGCTTGAAGTTACCCAACAGACAGCCGTTGATGTTGCGGGCATAGTTACCGCCCCAAGGATACGGGCTGGC
>CAMWTX010000166.1 GCA_947177315.1 uncultured Bacteroidales bacterium
CTACCTGAACCGCGCCATCCTCAATACCCCGGCCGGAACCGCCGCCGTGGTGGAAGCCCCTGCCGGTTTCCATGTCATTTATGTGGATGCCAAGACCACGCCGGTTAAGAAAGTGCTGGCGGCTGTGGTAAACATTCCCATCGAACCCAGCTCCGCCACCACCAAGGCCATCTATACCCGCGCCAACCAACTTTTGGGGCAAAGCAAAGGCAAAGTGGCCGGTTTGGATTCGGCAGCCCGTCAGATGGGCATGCAGGTACGTCAGGCTTCCGTCACCGAATTGGAAAGCAACCTGCCGGGTGCCGCCAATTCGCGCGAAGTTATCCGTTGGGCCTACAACAAGGATTCCAAGGAAGGCAACGTGGCCAATCAGGTTTTTGAAATGGAAAACCGCTACGTCATTGCCGGCCTGCGCAGCATCAACGAAGACGAATACATGCCTTTGGATCGCGCCATGCAGATTCCCCAGGCCGAACAATTGGTAAAGCAAGACAAGAAAGCCAAGGAACTGGCCAAGATGCTGATGGGCGGCAATACGCTCCAGGAACTGGCTTCCTCGCTCGACATCACGATCGACACCGCTTTCGGAATGCGCATGAACTCCTACCCGATGGTGGGCGACGCCTACGAACCCAAAGTGGTAGGCCAGATGTGCGGTCTTGAAAAAGGCGTTCTTTCGCAACCCATCCAAGGCAATGCCGGCGTTTACCGCACGGTGGCCGATGAAATCCTGGCTGCTCCCGCCGATCCCGTTCAAATCAGCAACATGGTTCGGAATATGCAGATGCAATACAGCCAGAGCGCCAACAGCATGATTTCCTCCGCGCTCGAAAACGCCGCCAAAATCGAAGACAACCGCGAGTTCTACTTCTAATTTCCGGAAAATAATCGGCAAAAAAGCGGACAATCAAGTTGTCCGCTTTTTTTGTACCCTTTCCACTCCATCCCCACCCTGTTTTCTTTTCTGTGCATCGTTATTTTTGCTATCTTGTGCTGTTTTTCTATTGCCTGCTATGGTTAAAAAGAAAAGGGGGATTTTTTTGATATTCAGAAATTTTTGTAAATTTGAGGCAATTAAAAAATGTTTAACTAAAAACAATTACGACCATGAAAAAATTAACATGTATTCTTTTGGTGGCTATGTTCACTATGCTCTCTATGGTGTTTGCACAACCAAGTAGCGGAACAATTTTGGTGAGTGATTACATTACGATAACCAACACAACCACCCAAGAATCCAAAACCATCTCGACCAGTGATTTTACTTCTGAGGGAAACGATAAATACACATACGACGTGGATTTTTGTTTGAGCGTTTATACGGGCGATAAACTAGAGATTACCTATAAAGCGAAGACCATTATATTAGATCCTAATGTAGCTTGGACTTATTCTTGGAGTAACGGATTCTCATCTAGCTTGGGATCAGCCTTAACAGCGAATTTGTCGGTAAACAGTGTACCTTCCAATAGCAGCGTTCTGACATTCACCTGTAATTATTTGGGTAATAAACAAAAACCTACCTCAAGATTTTACAGCATACGTCTTAAGAATGTGCATGATGTAGAACGAATCCAAGTAAAACGCGATAATATTAATAAAAATTTTATAATAAGCTATCGCTATTATGACGAGGCGCTTTCGTGTATAAAACAAGATGCCGTAGCCTATTTATATTCCGGTGGAACGTTTATTACCAGTAGCTCTTTTCACGCTTATGGAGATATTGGAGTAGCTTCTCTTTCTACAGGAAACCATCCGGCTCCCTATATTGTGAAGGTAATGGTGAACAACAAGTCTATTTTCACAGGCCAATATCGTTAAAATAGCATGCGTTCTCTTAATCTATTCACAATTCCCGCCCGTACGCTTATAGGTTTATGGGCGGGGATAGTTTTATATGGGGTATGTTCCGCACAGGCGCAGAACATAAACGTACAGCATCTATGGGGAAAATCTATCGGCAAGGCGCAGAATGACAGGGATTTCCTGATTTATGACGCAGTCTTCCAGCCGTATTATCGGGACTCTCTTCCAATGATTTATATTGGCGGCAAAGCCGAAAGCGGCACGGGCTTTGAACTCAAACAAGGAGAGAACACCTATTTCCATGCCAAGGATGACTATACCGATGCGTTTATTTCCTGCCTATCAACCGAAGGGGAACTTCTTTGGAGCACCTATCTGCCGGCATTGGAGGATGGGTATTATAATGCCTTTGCCACAATAGTTAGAGCTATCGGCATTGGCTCTGAGAATTATTTATTGGTGATGGTAAACTCTTATGCCATACAGGGTAGCATAGAAAAAACAAAATCTTTGATTCCTGCCTGTCAAGGCAAATTGAACTGTTATGTATTCAGTCTGGACGGAAAATTATTGAACTCGAAAAGTTTTAGCTCTAAACCCTATTCTTCTTTCTCTCCCAATCCTGACTATCTTCCTTTGCTCCATAAAATGACTAAATCTATTGAAGGTATTTTAGGTACCACATTCTATTTTTCGGGAATCACCTATTTCAACACCTATAACGATACGGCCTTTGTTCACTCTATGGCCAGTTCCGTCTGGCTGGATTTGAATGACAATTTTTTCAACCACGATGTCAAATGGTTCTTTCAGAATGGCTACGCAACGGATTACAATGCCTCCGCCCTTGCTTCCATACTTCCTATGCCTCAGACTATACCACAGACATTCCCTTTTGGCTGTTACAATGCTTTTTCCCTTTTGCGTACCCCTTCCACAGGAGAAAGAGCATGGAAATGCACCCGTGAACCGGGAGGACTGCGGACGGAGGATAAATTCTCCGAGGAGATTTTGTATTCTTCAGGACAGGGCGGCTATAGTGATCCAGTTTTTCGGGAAAGATGGAAGAGCGTTATGCAAGAAAAACTGCAATATTATGCAGATCCGATAAACACTTATATCCATTGGGAGGATGAAATGGGATTTGGATGGGGGGGGGACACCATACATAACTATTCCATTTTACCCGGAACGGTTCAGAATATGGATTTTTGTAAAGGTGGTTATTTGGTGCAGGGTGTTCATTGTATCAACTACAACAACGGATTTTTTAAAAAAGATGGGAAGCCTTACGCCTATAGCCATGACACCCTTCATAAGATTCCTCATCTCCGTGGATTTTATCAAGAACGCAATAAGGCTTACGCAACCGTTCCTTATTTGCTTGTATATGATCATCATGATTTTCACGAAGGTCAAAATAACTACGATTATAAAACACCTCTTTGGGGCTCGTACCTGAACGCGGATTGGATGTACGAAGACTTTTTTCACGTTACCGACAGTGCGCAAAGGAAAGATATATACCAGCCTTACGAACCTGTGCTTTGCTCCTACGACAATCTGTTTTTCTTGATCGGCAACGCCAAGAGTATAGGAACCGACTTAGTCGGCAATCTTCCGATGACAGAAGAAGTGTTGCATCACCAGGGTGTTGTGCTGGCATTTTCCATTTCAGATTGTCCCCCGGAAACAACCGCTTTTGAGAACGTGCGTTTCCTCTGTCCCGATGATTCGGTGGAACTGAAACTTTCTCCTGACTACACCGGCTTTAAATTCCGCTTCGAGCCTGCCTTTTTAGCGGACAGCTCCATTGCGCTCAACGCCGACAGTACGCGCGCCTGGGCAAAAAAAGAAGGGCTTTTTGCCGCCACCTTGGACGGATCTTCCTTAGGTTGCCCCGATGCCGCGGTGGATACCGTGCGGATTTCGTTGAGCCCCTATCCCGAACCTGTCAGCGCCCT
>CAMWTX010000167.1 GCA_947177315.1 uncultured Bacteroidales bacterium
GTTATCTACAAAGAACAGGATATTGCCACCGCCCTGGCCTTCGCCGCCCTTGTCGCGGAAATATTCCGCCAAGGCAAGGCCGGAAAGCGCCACGCGGGCACGCGCGCCGGGCGATTCGTTCATCTGTCCGAACACCAGCGTGGCCTGCGATTTCTTCAAGGCTTCGCGATCCACTTTGCTCAAATCCCAGTGGCCTTCTTCCATGCTTTTCTTGAACTCGTCGCCGTAGCGGATAACGCCCGACTGAATCATTTCGCGCAGAAGGTCGTTGCCTTCGCGGGTACGTTCCCCTACACCGGCAAATACGGTCTGTCCCGAATACTGCTTGGCGATGTTGTTGATCATTTCCATAATCAACACCGTCTTTCCCACGCCCGCACCGCCGAAAAGCCCTACTTTTCCACCTTTCATATAAGGCTCGATCATGTCGATGGCCTTGATGCCGGTGTAAAGCACCTCTTCGTTGGTGGTAAGCTGGTCAAAACCGGGAGGGTCCTGGTGTATGGCGCGGCGTTCTCCGCCCGTAACAGGGCCGATGCCGTCGATAGGTTCGCCGATAACGTTAAAGAGACGTCCGTTGATTTCTTCGCCGGTGGGAACCGAAATGCCGTTACCCGTGGCGGTTACTTCCAGACCGCGGTAAAGCCCGTCGGTGGAGTCCATCGAAATGGCGCGTACGGTGCGTTCCCCCATATCCTGCTGGCATTCCAGCACTACCGTGTGCCCATCGGGACGCACGGCTTCCATGGCTTCGTAAATAATGGGAATACGCTGCCCCTCATCGAAATATACATCGACCACCGCGCCGATTACCTGCGAGATTCTGCCTTTGCTGGTTTCCATGTCGAAACGGTTTTAGCGTCTTTTTTCCTTGTAATCGCCGCCGATAGGCGTGTCTTTGCCGGGATGTACGGTGGCTTTCTTCTCTACTTTGGGAACGGTGCGGTTTTCCGCCGAATTGCAGAAGTCGGGCGTACGGCTCACGGCCACCGTGCCTTTGTTGGAAGAACAGGCACACAAAGCGCCTGCGGCGAAAAGGGCAACCAGCAATCCCGCGCATGTACGGGTCGTATTCTTGAAACTCAACATACGTAGTGTGTTTTAGAAGTGTGGTTTACGCCCCGAAAGGGCATAAACGCCCCAAAGATAATGATTTTTTTGACTGCTTGCTAAAATTATCGCCCTCGGGCCATTCATTTATTCTTCGGCAAAGGGGTGTGGAAAGGCATTGTTTCGTGAATTGGCCTTAAAGATGTACTTTTGCGAAAAATTATTCAGAATCCTAAATTTGCCGCGGGTATGGCGGCCGCCATGTGCTGATAAGGCACTTCGGTAAAAGGCTTGCCGCTGTCCGATAAGGCAAAATATGTTATCTTTGTCCGATTTGGGCAAACTTCCTGACCTTGTTTGAAAAGGAAAGGAGTTTTATTGTAAACCGATAACTTTCGTTGGTTATGGCATATAACGAATCGATGTTGATCCGGCGCGATTTGCTGACGCGCGTGTGCAAACTGATGCGGAGCGGTAATCTGCGCTCGGAGATAGACAGGGTGCCTCTCGTCATGAGACCGCGTTACAGCAAGGATGTTTCCCGTTGCTGCGTGTATAAGGACCGTGCGGTCATCAAATACCGCCTTATGGCGATTCTCGGCTACGATATCCGCGATGAAAAGGACGAACTGACGCCTTTGAGCGAATACGCGCGCATGGCGGAAGAACGCACCGAACAGACCACGGCCATCCTTACCGTGGTCGATTTGGCCTGCAGCTCGTGCGTTCAGGTAAACTATGTGGTTACCAACATGTGCCACGGCTGTATCGGGCATCCCTGTACCTTTGCCTGCCGCAAGAACGCCATCAGCATCCATCATCAGGCCTATATCGACCCCGACAAATGCGTCAGCTGCGGGCTCTGCATGAAGGCCTGTCCGTTCAACGCCATCATTTACCAGGCCGTTCCCTGCGAACAGTCCTGTCCGGTGGATGCCATCTCGAAAGACGAACACGGGGTGGAACACATCGACGAAAGCAAGTGTATCTACTGTGGCCGTTGCCGCGAAGCCTGCCCTTACGGGGCGATTATGGAAAAGACCTATCTCACCGAGATATTCCGCGCCTTGAAATCCGACAAGAAAGTGGTTGCCTTGGTAGCCCCGTCCATCATGGGGCAGTTCCCCGTGCATCCGGGCAAGGTGGTGAGCGCCATCAAGGCCTTGGGCTTCGACGAAGTGGTGGAAGTGGCCGAAGGAGCCAACACCACGGCCATCAACGAAGCCGCCGAATTTGAGGAAAGGGTGGTGGAAGGCGGTCAGAAGTTCATGACCACCTCTTGCTGTCACTCCTATACGGAATTGGTTCATAAACATCTGAAACATCTCGAACCCTACGTTTCGCATACGCATACGCCCGTTTATTACACGGCCCAGGCGGTCAAGGAAAAAGACCCGGACTGTGTTACGGTGTTCTTTGCCCCCTGTCTTTCCAAGCGCCATGAAGCCATGGTGGAAAAGGATATCGACTGGGTACTCTCTTACGAAGAACTGGGCGCGATGTTGACCGCCGACGGTATTGACATTCAGAAATGCGAGGAATCCGAATTGGCGGAAATCAACAATGTGGGGCGCGCTTTCCCTTATACCCAAGGGGTTACCGAAGCGGTGCTGCATTATTCCAAGAATCCCCAGGCCATCCGGCCTTTCTATATCGACGGGGTGGACAAGGCGGTCATCAAGAGCCTCAAGACCGTGGAACAGACCTGCGGAGGCCCCGACCAGCCCAATATGATTGAGTTTATGGTTTGCCAGGGAGGCTGTGTGAACGGCTGCGCTTCGATTGCCAATCCGCGTACCGCCGCCCGGCAGATACAGACCTTTATCAAGGACGACAACACACGCAAGGCGGCAGCGGGCAAGGCTGAATAAGAAACGCCCATGTCGTCCTATCTGCGCGGATATGCCGCTTATCTGAAATTGGAACGCCGTCTCTCTCCGGCATCCGTGGAGGCATACCTGCACGATGTGAACCTTTTTCTGCAATACCGCAACGGCGGGGATATCGCGGCGGTTACCCCTGCCGATGTGGAGAACTTTACCGTCTTTATCTTAGAGCTGGGCATGAACGCGCGTTCCCAGGCGCGTATCCTGTCGGGCATCAAGAGTTTCTTCCATTATCTGGTGCTGGAGAAGGTTATCGAGGTATCTCCCGCCGAACTGGTGGAGAGCCCCCGTATCAAACGTCATCTGCCCGATGTGCTTTCGTATGAGGAGATTATCGCCATGTTCGATTCGATAGACCTCTCCACCGTTGAAGGCCGCCGCAACCGCGCCATGCTCGAAACGCTTTACGCCTGTGGGCTCCGGGTTTCGGAACTGGTGAACCTTTCCATCTCCATGCTGTATTTCAACGACGGTTTTGTGCGCATTATCGGCAAGGGCGACAAGGAACGCCTCGTGCCTATCGGACAGACCGCCATGCGGCAGATAACGGGCTATATCGAAAGCGACCGTTGCCATGTTCCGGTAAAGAAAGGCTATGAGAACATCGTTTTCCTCAACCGCCGGGGCACGGCCCTGTCGCGGGTCATGGTGTTCAAGATTATCAAGGAAACGGCGGCGGCCGCCGGTATCCGCAAGAAGGTGAGCCCGCACACGTTCCGGCACAGTTTTGCCACGCACCTTATCGAAGGGGGCGCCGACCTGCGCGCGGTGCAGGACATGCTGGGGCAGGAATCCATCACCACCACCGAAATCTACACCC
>CAMWTX010000168.1 GCA_947177315.1 uncultured Bacteroidales bacterium
AAGTAGATGCCGCTGTTGTCCAGACGTACCTGAACGTTGCCTTCGGCCACTACCACACGTTTTACCAGCACGCCGGCCGCATTGAAGATTTCAACATTGGCATTGGCGGGGGCCACCACGTTGAATTCGCCGTCCGTCGGGTTGGGATAGATGCTTACACCGGCCAGTTCCTTGCCTTCGTTGGCAACGGTCTTCACCTTGTATTCGGCTACCGTCCAAACGAACACGGGAACTCCTTCTTCATCCATGCCGCTGATGTAACCCACCTTGAGTACAGGGGCGGCCTTGGTGATCATCGGATAGCACATGCGTGCTGCGTCTTCGTTCGGTTCGCCATATACATTGCCTTCTTCCATTATGATGTCGTCCGCGCAGGTATCGGCCGCCGTCTTGTCGGCGAACATACGGAAGAATACATATTCTTCTTCACCCAGTTCCCTCGAGAATTCGATGGTTACCTTCGTGCTGTCAGACACTTCACTGCCCGCTGCCGGCTTGAGCGTGAAGATCAGCGTGTCGATTTCTGCAGGCACTTCGTAGGTGGCGCTCACCACTTTGGATGCCACCATGCCTTCCTTCATCGCTACCGCCGTAATCGTGACGGTTTCTTCTATCACAATCGAATCCGCGTACAGGGTGCTTTCCGCCGTGGGAACTTCGCCGTCGAGCGTGTAGTAAATCCGGGCTCCTTCGGTCGCACAGCTCAGTTTCACCGCCGTGCCCGCTTCCACTTCGCCTTCTTCCACGCTGAATTCAGGTGCGGACACCGTGTCGGGGATGAGCGTGAACACCGCCACCGCCACATTCGATACCGAATCACGGCCCGTTTCGCCCGTCTTGCCCTTGAACGCCAGCGCCTTGATCGTCATGGCTTCATTCACCGCAATCGGACTTTCGTATTTGAAGGTGTAGCTACTGTCCTTTACAGGCACGCTGTCGTTGACCGTGTAATAAACGTCCAATCCTTCACCGGCGCTGATCGTCACTTCCGTACCCTTGCGCACCATGCCGCCGTTAGGCGTGATGACAGGCATCGGGAAGTCTTTTTCTACCATGTAGGTAGCCTTGATCACATCCGATGTTAATCTCAATATTTCAGGCATGCCATAGTTATTCGTTTTTCCTGTCGGTAGAGGAACTTCGCCTACCACCTCAATGGAGAAACCATCTGTAAAACGAACCGTATCGTATTCATGAGAATACAAAAGCTCAAAAATAGTCGGAACATAAGCGAACATACCTTTTTCGTCTTTACCGAAAATCACCTTGATTTCTGCACCATCGCGAGCCACGAAAACAGAATAATGTTCTTCATTTTCTTCGGAAAAATACGCGCTACTAGAAGGTGTCGTTCCATCAAAACTAAAATACATGGTAGCTTCCAACGAATCGGGATAAGCGATAACGAGTGTATCCGATTCCTTTATTTCCTTTCCGGAAGCAATGCTGAACGTAGGAGCGTCTGCCGAAAGAACTTGAAGTGTCTTGCTGTAAGTTGCAGTAGTAATCAATCCATTTTTATCGCCAAGCATCAGGTATCCCTTGCCCTTAAATGCAACTGTACCGGTTTCGGTCAATATCATTCTAACTGTAGAGCCATCGGACTGATCCATAATGGGAAAACCTTCTTCATTCACTTCTGCGCTGACTTTCTTGATAGGATTGTTGGCAGAATCTGTTTTCAGCCATTCTGCATAAGCTTCTTGGGTAGGTTCGGTTTTTCCATCAAGTGTATAATACACCGTTAAAGGACGCATCATGGTTAAGGATCCGCCCATTTCTCCCAATTCCTTGACTTCGATAGAAAAACTTATAGGAGAATTTTTGCTGACAAGACTGTCGGGAGAGAGTACCAACGTGGCATCCAAATCTTCAACAAGTTTGAAAATTTGCATGGCCACATCCGAAGTCTTTCCATCCTTTACAGCAATGGCTTTGATTGTGGTAGAGGTCGTAAGAGTATAGACGTCGGAAACCGCACCTTCCGCATCCTTCTTAATCTCTATGGAAGTGGAGCCATTGATGGCGGGTTTGCTACCGTCGGTGGTGTACCAGATGGCATCCACTACTTCGCTTTGATCCAGAATCTTTACCTTGTCACCCTTGCCAAAAAGACCTAAATTATTTCCCAATTCGCTCTCAGAAAAAATCATCGGCATGGGAACATCGCTGGCAGGTCTTACCTTGTAGGTTCTGAAATATTTGTATGTTTTTTCTCCAGTGTTTAAAGCTACAACCAGAATAGGTTCTTCTGCGGTAACCACGGGATGACCTTCCATACCATATACCGCAAAGTAATGCACACCAGCTTCCTTGGCTTCCACAATAGAACCAAAGGTACCGTAAGAAATCTCGCCTTTGGCTTCGGTAGAAATCAGGATTTCGGTGTTGTTGTCCACGCTGTCGGCATTGGAGGGCGTAAAGGTGAGAACGGGAGCATCTTCTTCATCTTCGGGAAGAACGGCAATCGTGTAGGATGCCGAATCTATCGGGGAGTTGTTCCAGCCTTCGAGGGTGGCGACAGCCTTGATCTTTACGGCAGCGGTAACTTCCACTGCGGCGGTGTATTCCGTCCAGTCCGTGGTCGAGAACGCGGCATTGCCGGTGGTGTAGTAAATCTTGGCGGTCTTGTTCGTGCAGCTGATGGTTACCTTCGTACCGGCGTCAACTTCTCCGGCTTTCGGGCTGAACGTCGGCTTAGGCAACGTACCCGTTTCTACGGTCAGTTTAGCGGCAGAGGAAGCGGCCACAACCACTTTGGCAGCGGTGTCGGCATTCAAGGCAAGGGGGGCTTTAACCGTTGAGTTGCCCCTTACCAGTTGGTATTCCAAAGCCCATTCGCCAACCGTCAGGTTGGTGGTGGTTACGGTGGGCGAGGCAGTCTTAAGGAGTTGCGTGTCTTTAACGGCATCTTTCGTCAAGATAGCCATTACCGCTATATTACCGGCCGTGCTGCCCAATTTCAATTCAGAACCCGTGGCATTCTTAAGGGCAACGTTAAATTTGGGAGCCGTTTTGCCCATTTCCCAAGAAGCAGCGCTCAAGCTTACGGTTACCGTATCGAGAGCGGAGGTGGTAGGTGGTTCGGGGGTGGCGGTAGCCTTGGTGACTACGAAAGAAGCCACTGCGGAAGCGTTCTTGCCGGTTTCCTGAGCGATGGCTTTCAGGATGCAGGCGCTATTAATCACAACGCTGGTTCCCGTCGTGGTGGTTGCGGTGTTGGGTTCGGTGCCGTCGGTCGTGTAGTAAACGGTGGCACCGTCAGCGGCAACAATCGTTACGGTAACGCTGGCGTCGTCAGCGGCGGCCAATTCATAAGACGTCTTGGCTTCTTCACCCACCTTGAAAGTCGGGATCGCGGTCGTTTCCGTTACGGGAGCGGCCTCTACGGTAAACGAAGTGGTAGAAGCCTCGTTATCCATTTCTGCGGCACCGTCGAAAGCTTCGTTCGTGCTGTTGCCCTTTACCAAGGAATAGGTCAACGCCCAAGTGCCGGCTTCCGTGAAAGAGGTCGTGGTAAGATTGTCAGACGTCGAGGTGAGGATTTGGTCAACGGTAGTCTCACCTTTGGTAAAGGTAACCTTTACGGCTACATTGCCTTCGGCCGTACCCAATGCAATGGTAGCGGTTTCTCCTCCTTCTCCTTCGGCTTCGGTAGCAGGAACGTCAGCGGCCGGAGTAACCATAACCGTGAATTGAGGGGCGGTTGTCCCAATCGTCCACGTCGTCGGAGTCAACTCAACCTTC
>CAMWTX010000169.1 GCA_947177315.1 uncultured Bacteroidales bacterium
CTCCAAACCCGAGCGGCCGATTCGCTATACGCCGCTTCCGCTCTCTTTGCACGAGGGCTTTGTCGATAAGGAACTCAAGCTGGCGTGTTTTACCGACCATCAGATTTTTGAACGCTACCACCGTTTCAGCGTGCAGCCGCGCCGCAGCGACAGCCAGGCGCTTTCGCTCAAGGAGCTCTACGCGCTCAAGCCCGGCGACTATATCATGCACGTGGATCATGGCGTAGGACGCTTTGCCGGCTTGGAGAAAGTAATGGTGA
Organism: uncultured Bacteroidales bacterium; assembly: GCA_947177315.1. Lineage (GTDB taxonomy): Bacteria > Bacteroidota > Bacteroidia > Bacteroidales > P3 > Pullibacteroides. The sequence goes on from CAMWTX010000169.1 coordinate 261, forward strand.
ACGGGCGTGAACAGGAAGCCATCTGTCTTTTGTACAAAGACAACGATATGCTCCGCCTGAGCATCCACGGCCTGCATAAGATGACCCGCTACACCGGCCGGGAAGGCGTGGCTCCGGTCTTGAACCGCATCGGCGGCAACACCTGGACGGTGCAGAAAAACAAGGCCAAGCAGAAAGTAAAGGACATGGCGCGCGAGCTGATAGACCTTTACGCACGGCGCAAGGAAAGCAAAGGCTTTGCCTTTTCCGCCGATTCCTATCTGCAGAACGAACTGGAGTCTTCTTTCTTTTATGAAGATACGCCCGACCAGCTCAAGGCATCCAACGACGTGAAGCGCGACATGGAAGCCGCCCAGCCCATGGACCGCCTGGTATGCGGCGACGTGGGCTTCGGCAAGACCGAAGTGGCGGTTCGGGCGGCATTCAAGGCCGTATGCGACGGCAAGCAGGTGGCCGTGCTTGTGCCCACCACCATTCTGGCCTACCAGCACTACAAGACTTTTAGCGAACGATTGGAGAATTTTCCCTGCAAGGTGGAATACATCAACCGTTTCCGTTCCGCCAAGGTGCAGAAACAAATCCTCAAGGAAGTGGAAGCCGGCACGGTGGATATTTTGATAGGAACGCACCGGCTGTTGGGCAAGGATGTAAAGTTCAAGGATTTGGGATTGCTGGTAATCGACGAGGAACAGAAGTTCGGCGTGGCGATGAAAGAAAAACTGAAGACCTTGAAAGTAAACGTGGATACGCTTACCCTGACCGCCACGCCCATTCCGCGTACCTTGCAGTTCTCGCTCATGGGAGCGCGCGACCTTTCCATCATCCAGACCCCTCCGCCCAACCGTTATCCCATCGCCACCGAAATCATGCCGTTTTCGGAAGAACGCATACGGGACGCCATCGAATACGAACTTTCGCGCCGCGGGCAGGTGTATTTCGTACACGACCGGGTGCAGAACATCATGGAAGTGGCGGGCATGGTGCAGAGGCTTGTGCCGGATGCCCATATCGCCGTGGGCCACGGGCAGATGGAAGGCGAGAAGCTGGAAGAAATCATGCTCGGCTTTATGGAAGGCGCCTACGATATACTGGTCTGCACCAAAATCGTGGAAAACGGCTTGGATGTGCCCAATGCGAACACCATCATTGTCAACGATGCCCACCGTTACGGCTTGAGCGAACTGCACCAGTTGCGGGGCAGGGTGGGGCGTTCCAACAAAAAGGCCTTCTGTTATCTGGTGGCTCCTCCTCCGCATCTGCTTACCGCCGAAGCCAAACGCCGTTTGCGCGCGATTGAGGAATTTTCGGAAATCGGCGGCGGTTTTCAGGTGGCGATGCGCGATTTGGACATCCGCGGTTCGGGCAATATCCTGGGCGGCGAGCAGAGCGGTTTCATCTCTGAAATCGGCTTTGAAATGTACCAGCGCATTCTGGACGATGCCATCCGTGAACTGCGGCAGGAAAGGCTGCAGTCAGGCGAGAGCGTGCAGGACGCCTTGGCTTCGAAGAACGGCGGAGACGAACTTTTTGCCGCCGCCGACTGCCAGATAGAAACCGACCTCGAGATACTGATTCCCGACAGTTATGTTTCGAATATTACCGAACGTCTGAGTCTGTATAAGGAATTGGACGGCTTGGAAACCGATAAGGCATTGCAAGGTTTTGTCAGTGCATTGGCGGACCGATTCGGCCCTGTGCCTGCTCCGACGATGGATCTGGTGCGAACCGTGGCCTTGCGGCGGGAAGCCAGGAAACTCGGTTTTGAGAAAGTGAGCCTGAGAAACGGCAGGATGAGCGCCACTTTCGCCGCCCAGGATGAATCGGCGTACTACCGTTCTGAAATCTTTGAAAAGATACTGGCCTTCGTGCAGGATCACCCTGCCGAATGCAGCCTCAAGGAAGTAAAGTCTAAACTGGCGGTGGTCTTTGAAGGCGTACGGGGCGTGAAAGCCGCTTTGGAACGATGCCTGGTCTTGCAGGGCAAGCCGAATTAATTCGTAACCGCCGAGATAATACCGAAGAGAATCCCTACATGGATGCCGAAGCCGATGCCGTAGGCGGTCCAGATACGTTTGCTTTTAAGTCGTTTGGCTTCTCTGCGGTAGGTGCCGAAATAGAGTTCGTCCTGAAGCATATCCACGTCCGAAAGCCCGAGGTTTTCGATGCGGGGCGGCGTGAGCGAGGCAGGAACGGCCACCGAAAGGCTGGCGACAGGGTTCACGATGGTAAAGAACAAGGTTCCGAAAGTGGAGGCCTTCCACATCTTGTAATGTTCCTTGCAGTCGATTTTGGCTTTCAGGCAGATGTTGGTGACGTAACGGAAGTCGTCGGGCAGTGCCGGAATGATGGGCTTTATCGCGCCCAGCACGCTGGCGGTATCGGTATATACATAGCGGTAGAGCGCCGTGGTGGGCACTACGAATTTTCCCGTGCTCTGGGCATCTCTGCCATAGATATTCAAGCGCAATTCGTTCTCTTTCAGAAAATAGTTCGATTTCCTCGCCGGGTCGAACCGAAAGGAGGATGCCCGGGAAGAAAAGGGTTCCTGCGCCTGGCTCAGGCCGCAGCAAGCCAATGATCCTATCAAGAGTAGAAGCCTAATTATTCTTTTCATAACCTGCAAAGTTACGTAATTCTGGTTATTTTTGCACGTATGCGTGTCATTGAGAAAGACGGACGGAAAGAAGTTTACGATCCGGTTCGTAAGAAATACGTGGTTTCGACGCCGGAATAAAATGTGCGCCAGTTTGTTATCGGCTTCCTGCGGGAGAACTGCCAGGTGCCGGTCGGTTATATTTCGGTGGAAACCGGCCTGAAAGTTTACGGCAATGCCTTCCGGACCGATTTGCGGGTCAGGAACAGGCGGAACGAGCCGGTGCTGCTGGTGGAATGCAAGCGTCCTTCGGTGCCGCTGAGCGAGGAAGTGCTGGAACAGGCCATGCGCTATCATCTTGCCACGCAGGAACGCTTTGTGGTGATTACCAACGGCTGTGCGTTCAAGTGCTACGAACGCCTCTCCACGGGAGAATGGCAAGCCTGGGAACGTTATCCGGTCTGGGAGGAAATGAACCTTTTCAATATCTGAAAATAATTCCTTGAAAATGTTGTTGTGATATCGGAATTTTGGCTACCTTTGTGTGCTGTTAAAGCCAGCGCTAATATTTTAACATTCTTTATTTATGAACATTTTTGTTGCTAACCTGAACTACAAAGTTCGTAGCGAAAACCTCAAAGAAATCTTTGCCGAGTATGGCGAAGTTACCGCAGCCCGTATCATCACCGAACGTGGCACCCGTCGTTCCAAAGGCTTTGGTTTTGTGGAAATGTCGAATGATGACGATGCCAAGAAAGCGATTGCCGCTTTGGACGGCGACGAATGGGAAGTCCGTACCATTATTGTCAAGGAAGCCTTGCCCCGTACGGAAGCTCCGGCCGCTCCCGCTGCCGAACAGCCTGCTGCCGAATAAGCGCGGAATAATTT
>CAMWTX010000170.1 GCA_947177315.1 uncultured Bacteroidales bacterium
GGCTTTACCTCGCCGAACCTTACGGCAGGCTTGCCCGCCAGCTCCAACTGCAAACCGTAGGCAAAAAACGGGCTTTCCAGTTCGGTGCAACGGCTCTTGGCCTTATTAATGCGCAACAGGCCGCAGATTTTTTCTACAAAAGACTTGAGCGTATAGAAATCGAATGCCTTGGGCGTATGTTGCCAAAGCTCATCGTAATCGTTGCCGCACAGCCACAATCCCAAATGGTTTTCTTCGGTAAAGCGTTCGGTTACCCCGGCGGAGGCATCCGCCCCCGGATTGGCGAAGTAAGTACGCCCGAACTCGTAGAAACGCAGGTTGCCCTGCTTGTGGTGCAGGTTGAACATGATGGACGAAAGGCCGCCGAACAACAGGTCGGTGCGCATCAGGCTCATTTCCTTGCTGAGCGGATTGAGCATCTTTACCGTGTTCTGCAAGCCGAACCACTCGATATAGTTTTCGGAGCACAAGGAATTGTTCATGATTTCGTCAAAACCGTTGTGGCTCAGAAATTCCGAAACACGGGTAACGATGCGTTCCGGTTCGGCACCCGCTTCGGTGCGCATACCGTAGGAAAGACGGTTGCCCGAATCGATGCGGTTGTAGCCGTAGATACGCAGAAATTCCTCCGCCACATCGGCAGGGCGCGTAACATCGGTCTTGTTGAGCGGCACCCTTACTTTGTAGCAGGTTTCCTGCGCCGTGCCGCCGTTTTTCATTTCCACCTGCATTTCCAAGGCTTCCAACACGCGCTTTACCTCGTCGGCTTCGATGTTTTGCCCCACCAGACGGTTGATGTAGTCTAAGGTGAACTCCACCACCGGCTGTTCAACAGGCGAAGGATAGCAGTCTATGATTTCGCTGGCCGTCTGCCCGTCCGCCACTTCCGTCAAGAGCAAGGCCGCCCGTTTGAGCGCATAAAGGCATATATCGGGATCCGCGCCGCGTTCGTAGCGGAAAGAAGCATCGGTGGCAAGGCCGTGTTCACGAGCCGTCTTACGAATGCTTACGGGATTGAAATAGGCGCTTTCCAAGAAAACATCGGTGGTGGTTTCCGACACCCCGGCATCCAGGCCGCCGAAAACCCCGGCAATGCACATCGGTTCGCTTTCGTTGCAAATCATAAGGTTCTGCGCGCTGAGCTTGCGTTCCACCCCGTCGAGCGTAACCATCTTTTCGCCCGCGGCGGCAGGGCGCACCACGATTTTATGGCCTTTTATCTTGCTGATGTCGAAAGCGTGCATCGGCTGGCCGGTTTCCATCAACACGAAATTGGTTACATCGACCACATTGTTGATAGGGCGAAGCCCTACGCTCAAGAGCCTTTTCTGCATCCATTCGGGAGAAGGCTTTACCTTGACATTACGTATGCACAAGCCGCTGTAACGGGGACAGTTCGTTGTATCGCGAACCTCCACGTCCACTTGAAGCCCCTTGCCGAGAACGAACGCATCCACCGAAGGATAGTTTACTTTGAGCGGACGGTTGTTCCGTATGGTTTCGAGCGCGGCCAAATCGCGTGCCACACCGATATGCGAGGTAGCGTCGGAACGGTTGGGCGTCAGACCGATTTCAAACACCGTTTCGCTTTCCAGGCGGAAATATTGAGATGCCGGCATCCCCACCGGCGTATCTTCGGGCAACACCATGATACCGTCGTGGCTCGTGCCCACGCCTATTTCGTCTTCGGCACAGATCATACCGAAAGAATCGCAGCCCCGGAGCTTGGATTTCTTGATGGTGAAACTTTCCTCGCCATCGTAAAGCACCGTTCCCACCGTAGCCACCACCACTTTCTGCCCGGCCGCCACATTGGCCGCTCCGCAGACAATCTGCAGGGGCTCGCCCGTTCCCACGTCAACGGTGGTAAGGTGCAGATGGTCGGAATCGGGATGCGGTTCGCAGGTAAGCACCTGGCCGGTCACGATGCCTTTGAGACCGCCGCGGATGCTTTCCACCTCTTCTACGGCATCTATTTCCAAGCCGCAATCGGTAAGGAGCCTGGAAACTTCATCCACGCTCAATTTAAAATCGGCGTACTGCTTGAGCCAACTGTATGCTACTTTCATGTTTCTGTTGTTTTCGGGTGATACCCCGGCGGAACCCATCCGCCATGATTCAAAAAAAGGCGACCCTTTTCAAAGAATCGCCTTTCTGAGTGGCACGAGCTGGAATCGAACCAGCGACACACGGATTTTCAGTCCGTTGCTCTACCAACTGAGCTATCGCGCCTTTTGAGAGGCGCAAAGATATACTTTATTTCTCAATAAAAAAAATCTTTTGCTACATTTGCAGAAAACCGCAGGCATGGCCACATCCAATTTTGTCGATTACGTAAAGATTTTTTGCCGTTCGGGAAACGGAGGCGCCGGTTCCTGCCACTTCTTCAGAAGCAAAAAGAATCCCAAAGGAGGGCCCGACGGCGGCAACGGCGGGCGCGGCGGCCATATCATCCTGCAAGGCAACGCCCAGTTGTGGACCCTGCTCCATCTTAAATACACCAAGCACATTTTGGCCGAAAACGGCGGCAACGGCGGCGAAAACCGCAGCACGGGCGCCAACGGCAAAGACATTTTTGTGCAGGTTCCCTTGGGCACCATCGTGCGCGATGCCGAAACCGGCCAAATCGAAGCCGAAGTGACCCAAGACGGCGAACAGGTTATCCTCATGCAAGGCGGCCGCGGCGGCAAAGGCAACGACTTCTTTAAATCCGCCACCCTGCAGGCTCCCAAATTCGCCCAACCCGGCGAAGAAGGCATCGAGGCCTGGAAGATATTGGAACTCAAAGTACTGGCAGATGTAGGACTGGTGGGATTCCCGAACGCGGGAAAATCCACGCTGCTGTCGGTGGTTTCGGCCGCCAAGCCCGAAATAGCCAACTACCCCTTTACCACGCTCGTGCCCAACTTGGGCATGGTGAACTACCGCGACGGCAAATCGTTCGTGATGGCCGACATTCCCGGCATCATCGAAGGAGCCGCCGAAGGAAAAGGGCTCGGCCTGCGCTTTCTGCGCCATATCGAACGCAACTCCATCCTGCTGTTCATGGCAAGCCTGGAAGAGACCGAAAAAAGCATCGAAAAACAATACGAAGTCTTGTTGGACGAGCTCAAACGCTACAATCCCGAACTCTTGGACAAACAGCGGATTCTTGCCGTTACCAAATGCGACCTGCTTTCGGAAAGCGAACTCGAAAAAGAAAAGAAACGTCTGCAGAAAAAACTGCCGGCAGACCTGCCTTTCGTCTTTATCTCTTCGGTGGCGAATATAGGAATCGAGGCACTGAAGGATATGCTTTGGCAAGCGTTAAACGAATAATCCGCCACATTCCCCACGCCAGAAGCACGCCCCATAAAGCCCCGCAAAGCACATCGCCCACATAGTGCCTTGCCAGATAGACACGGCTGTAACAAATCAAAGCCGCCCACAGGAACAATATCCCGTAACGAAAGATTTTGAACCTGCGCCACAGCGCAAAAGTAACATAGGCGGCAATGGCAAAACAATTGCTGGCATGCGAGGATATGAAACCGTACAAGCCTCCCTTGCCGTAAGGCAACCTTACCAATCCCTCCAAGAGCGGTTCATGGCTCGGACGCAGACGGCAAACCGTATTCTTAAAGAAATGCACGCTGGTATAATCCGCCACACACACAAGCAAAACCACGCCCAACAGCACAATCCAGGCCGGTTTGCGATAAGCGTAGAGCACCAGCCCCACCAGGAT
>CAMWTX010000171.1 GCA_947177315.1 uncultured Bacteroidales bacterium
CGGCCTCTTGCGCAAAAAACCCGTCTTCTACTTCTCCCTCAGCACCGATTTCTAATTTCTATTTTTTGTATCTTTTATTGTAAATTCTTAGATTTGCAAAGTTTATAGTGTAGGGTTTACAACAAGAGATGGCTATAGATATTTCCATAATCATTCCTGCATACAACGAAGGTAGGACCATAGAAAAAGTGATAGATTCGTTGTATCGGTTATTGTCGGATTCCGAATATTCCTTTCAACTTATTGTTGTGGACGACGGTTCGAAAGACGACACGAAAGTCATCGCGCAACAGGCTTTGGAGTATCTGGAAAAGGGAAAGGGTTCTTTTCGGTTGATTTCCAAGGAAAATGGGGGAAAAGGGTCTGCCATACGCGCCGGGATACCTTACGTGGAAGGGGATTATGTTATTATCCAGGATGCCGATTTGGAAAACGATCCGCAGGATATTCTGCGGATGTTGCAGGTAATCAAAAGCGAAAATCTGAAAGTGCTCTATGGTTCCCGTTTTTTGAAAACGGAGAACAAGAGTCTATACCCTGCTTTCTACTGGGGAGGAAGGGTTGTTACAATGGCTACCAATGTGTTGTTCGGACAACGGCTTACCGACGAACCCACATGTTACAAGATGTTTGCCGGCGATTTGCTCAAGTCGATAGACTTGAAATGCAAGGGTTTTGAGTTCTGCCCGGAGGTGACAGCCAAAGTGTCCAAAAGAGGATACAAGATTAAGGAAATACCTATCTCGTATTTTCCCCGAACCAAGGAAGAAGGCAAGAAACTTTCCTGGAAAGACGGTGTTGAAGCCCTTTGGACTTTGCTGAAATACAGATTTATTAAATAGAAGAAGGTGGTAAAGAAGATTTTTTTCAATATTTTGGCTGTTGCTCTATTTGCCCTTATTCTTGTGCATTGTTACCAAAGGCTTGGATACAAACACACTTATAATTTAGTGCGCCATAATTATAAAACAGCCCACTATGCAGATATAAAATCCATAGAAGAAAGGAATGTCATAAAACTTGGCATGGGATATGTATTTCTGTTAAACATCCGAAATAACACCCCTGAAGATGCTGTTATCTACCTACCTCCAATAGAAGCCTTTCTTATGGATGGTTATGGCGAAAAATTCTGCAGGGTGCATTTCTCTTTAAAACTCTGGGCCTTGAGGATATTGTATCCGAGAAAGATTGTTTCTGCCGCCGAATATGCTGTACAGGGAGCTATACCACCGCTGACACATGTTTTTGTGGTAAACGGATACGGTCGGGAACTGCTCGATTACGAAATTCCGGAAGATGCCCATTACGAAATTTATCCAATCAAAAGGGAGGAAAGGGAATCATGCAACTAACTGTTATTTTAAGTTTGATTCTTCTGGAGTTGATGGGGGCTTTGTTGCTTTTCTTTTTAAAAGAAAAGAAACTGAATTTGTTTGAGTGGGTTGGATTGGCTTTTCCATTAGGTTTATTCCAACTTTGTCTGTCCGTTATTTTTCTGGATATGCTCGGCGCGTTGCCATGGAATCCGTGGCTTTGGATAATGGAAATCTTGTTATGTGCCGTCTGGGGTGTTGCGGGATTGAAAAAACACCGGAACGAACTTTGTAAAAGGATTTTATTTAAATCGTTTAATATAAAGTCGATAAAAATAAACGCCTTGTTTCTTGCCGTATTGGCTTTTGTGCTTTATATAGGCTGGATGAATTTTTACAATACACTGTATTATCCCACTTACGATGCCGATGGAAAAACGGCTTTCGATGTGGTAGGGTATGTTATGTCTCAAGAGCATACCCTACGAAACCTCTCTATATTTCAGGCACAAGAAAACCCTTTGATTCATAATCCGGGAAGTTGTATAGGATATACGCCCCTATTACAGATTTCCTACGCTTATGTCTATTGGGCGGGAGCACAGACATCCAAATCGATAGTTGCCTTGATGTTTGTATCGCTGATGCTTGTTGTTTACGGAGCAAGCCGACGCAGTATGGGAAAAACAGCGTCCATTCTCCTCGTTTTCGCTATCATCTCCACGCCCAAATTGCTTGAAATTTCTTCGTGGTCCCTTACCAATGTGATGCATTTGGTGTTCAGTACCATGGCGGCGATTTATGCTTTATTGTGGATAAACAGCGGTGTGAACGAAGAAGATAAAGCCTTTTTCAAGAGAATCAGTTGTGTTTTGTTTGCCGCTAGCATCATGGTTCGCATAGAAGGCTTTGTTGTTCCTGTTGTAATAGGGTTGATTCTGTTATGGATTGTTTTTGGGAAAAGGCGTATGAAATTCCGTGAAGTCTTATTATGGGGTTGCGGTGTTTTGCTTCCCTTCATTATTTGGACGTTCTATCAGAAAGCGGTTGGGTTGTCGACGGAAAGTTTCTTTATTGCAAAGCCTTTCTGGGATTATGGGAAAGCATATCAAATCGCCGCCTCTTTTAAAAAGGCTTTCAGTTATCGGCTACAGTATGGGTTTGTCTTCTGGTATGCTGTAGTGGCATGCGTGGCCAGTTTGTTTTTTGTCTACAAAAAGAAAGATAATCTATACAGCTTTGTCATATTGTTCGGTTCCATGTTTCTCTATGGGCTGACACTATACCACGTGGATTATGTATGGGATAGTTTGGAAAGAGTACTTGCGGATTCCGCCATGCGATTCTTTCTCATTTTCGTTCCCATCGCATGGTACAGTATCTTTACATGTTATCCGGTAAGATGGTTCTTGGATAAAATGGAGCGGACACTATCCTTTGAAATTAGATGGCAAAAGAATCAATGAAAACAATCATCCATACATCCCTGATATTTTTTACCGCTCTGTTTTTATTGTCTTGTAAAAGAGAACAAGGAGGAGAACAGATAAAATCCATTTGTTACCAAGCATCGGAGCTAAAACCGGGCGATTATTATTACAGTGATGGTACATGGAGCGATGGTGGCCTTAGGGAATGGACGGGAGATTCCATTATTGTCGAGAACCCCAAACCTCTTCCTTTGTCCGATAAGAAGGTGATAGGAATTGTTTTTCAAGTGGATTCAAACCGAATAGGTGACCGTGAAAAAGAATTCTTAAAAGAAATCGGGATTTCACATCCCCGAGGCTTGGCTATGGCGGTTGAATGTATCGATAATGGCACGGCTTATGCTTGGGCAGGATGGAATAGAAAGATAGGCCCCATTTCCGAAACTTCGATGAAGGAATGTTTTCTCGACATAGAAGGACTGGCAGCTACTGAAAGATATGAAAATTGGTATCCCGCCATATCTGCGGTTATAAACCAAAACAAAAAGGATTCTTCGACACAACACGAACGGACACCTTGGTTTGTTCCAAGCACCGGCCAGTGGTGGGATATACTGCAAAATCTTGGCGGTGCAAGCATTTTGGGTACAAAATGGGCACAAAATGAAACGATCAGAGGCGATTTCTTCTGGAATAAGCAATACGATATCTGCGACCATCTGAATTTTTGGATGCAGGGCATTCCGGAAGGAGAAAGGAATCTCTTCGGTAGCAAATACGACCACTATTGGAGTTCTTCAGAATTCAATAAATTTCGCCAACGGTATATCGGAATCATCAACAAAGAAGGCTATCTATACATGGACTGGAACAGCAAGGGATATCATCATAAAATCCGATGTATCGTAGCTTTCTGATTTTTTATCCGCAATTTCCATTGCAGGCCAATACGCAGTCCTGACAGGCTTGGAGCT
>CAMWTX010000172.1 GCA_947177315.1 uncultured Bacteroidales bacterium
CAGTTCCTTTGTCCGCTAAAGGTACATTATTATAGCCAAACCACGAAGCGATAAACTCGCATGTACCTTCACGGACAGTTCCTTTGTCCGCTAAAGGTACATTATTATAGCCAAACCACGAAGCGATAAATTTTGTTAAATTTGCAGACTTTGGGTTTATAAGATGATACAGGAAGACAACGCGAAATTTGAGAAGAAACGGATCCGCAGCGCGCACGTAACCACGGTGCTGTCTATCGCAACGGTATTGTTTCTGCTTTGCATCCAATGCCTTATGCTGGGATACACCCGCAAGGTTTCCGATTATGTAAAGGAAAACATCGGCTTTACGCTGATGATTAAAGACTATACCCGGGAACAGGATATCCTGGATCTGAAAGAAATCATAGACCGCTCTCCTTTCGTAAAGAGTTCCCGCTATATCAGCAAGGCCGAAGCCGCCAAGGAGCTGCAGGAAGACCTGGGGCAGGATTTCGTTTCCTTTCTTGGCTACAATCCCCTCCTGCCCTCCATCGAGATACACCTCAAGGCCGGCTACGCAACCCAGGACAGCATTTCAAAGTTCGAGGAAGAACTGACGCGCTACCACATCGTCAAGGAAATGTTTTACCAGCCCGACCTGATCCGTCTGGTAAACGACAATGTGGCCAAAATCAGTTTTTGGCTGGGCATCATCAGTCTCTTCATTCTTGTTTTGGCAATCTACCTGCTCAACAATACGATGCGTCTGTTGATCTACTCCAAGCGGTTCACCATCAACACCATGCAGTTGGTGGGAGCCACCGCCGCCTTTATACGCCGCCCGTTCCTGCAAAAGAGCATGCTGCAAGGGCTTTTGGGGGCGGTAATCGCCATCGCGGTATCGGGCCTGGGGCTGATATTGATGAACCGCAAGGTTCCCGAAATCATCAACGGGAACGATTTGGGCATGATTTTGCGGGTATTCGTGCTGGTGCTGGTTATCGGACTGCTGTTCACCTTGGTTTCGGCATGGTTCTCGGTAAACAAGTACCTGCGCATGCGCAACTCCGAAAATTTGTACAATTAGACACTTTCTATACCAATGGCAACAGAAAAACTAACTTCCAAAAACAGTTCTGTCAAGCCGCAAGGCGACAAGAAGATGTTCGATTTCGCCTTCGGCCGCAAGAATTACATCCTCATGATTGCGGGTATCGTGGTGCTGGGTATCGGATACCTGCTCATGACCGGCGGCGGCAGCGACAATCCCGAAGTGTTCAATTACGATTTGTTCAACACGCGCCGTTTGGTAATCGCTCCTTTGGTAATTCTGGCCGGCATCATTCTTGAAATCGTTGCCATCATGAAAAAGCCCGATTGAACATGGGATGGCTTGAAGCCCTGATTCTAGGCATCATACAGGGACTTACCGAATTTCTTCCGGTAAGCAGCAGCGGACATCTGGAAATCGGCAAACAACTTTTGGGCGTGGAGGCGACCGACGACCTCCTCTTTACCGTTGTGGTGCATGGGGCTACCGTTTTAAGCACCCTCGTGGTGTTCCGGCACGAAATACTGAAACTTCTCAAGGGACTGTTCCGCTTTGAAATGAATGCGGAAACGGTGTATGTATTCAAACTCCTGCTCTCGATGGTTCCCATCCTGATTGTGGGTGTTTTCTTTAAAGACCGGGTGGAAGCCCTGTTCGGCAACGGGCTTCTGATAGTGGGCTGCATGCTGTTGCTTACCGCCCTGCTGCTTACCTTGGCAAACTATTTAGGCAGCGGCAAACGCGATATTTCTTTTCGGGATGCCTTGGTTATCGGCCTGGCGCAGAGTGTGGCGGTGCTGCCGGGATTGTCGCGCAGCGGCACCACGATTGCCACCGGTTTGCTGTTGGGCAACAAAAAGGAAGCCGTGGCGCAGTTCTCGTTCCTGATGGTGCTGATTCCCATTTTGGGAGAGAACGCGCTGGAACTGGCCTCGGGCGAGCTGTCGGCATCTTCCATTCCCTTGACTTCGCTTCTGACCGGCTTTTTCTCGGCCTTTATCTCCGGCTGGCTGGCCTGCCGGTTCATGTTGCGCATCGTCAAGGGCAAGAAGTTGGTTTATTTTGCCATTTACTGCTTTATCGTAGGCATCTTGGCTATCATTTTCTAAAATCCATACCATGAAAACGGGAACCTCCGTTTTTTTGAAAACGGTTTTATGGGCCGGATTGCTCATAACGGCATCCGCCCGGTGCAACAGTTCCGCCCAATCCCCCTGCCACCCCGATCCGGGCAACCTCAAACGGGCGGCCTACCACTACGAAAAAGCCATGACTGCCTACCGCGACGGCCTGCATACCGCTGTTTGGAAATACCTGCAGATAGCCAAAAAGACAGAGCCCTGCTTTGCCAAGGTATATCTGCTGGAAGCGGTGATGTACGAAGACGAAAAGAAAACCGACAGCGCGATAAACGCCTATCTGCGGGCCCTGGCGATAGACCCCGATGTATTTCCGAACGCCTATTACAGCTTGGCGCGCCTGCAGGCCACTTCGGGCCGCTATGCCGAGGCCGACAAAAACCTATCCACCTTTCTCGCTTTTCCCAACATCAGCAAGTCCATGCGCGAAAAAGCGCAGATGCTGCAACTGAGAAACAAGGAATCCATCCAGCTGGCAAGCGAAACCGTGCCGTTCCAACCTAAGAACATCGGGGCGGGCATCAATACCGAATATGAGGAATACCTGCCGTTCGTTACGGTAGATGACCAAATGATGATCTTTACCCGCCGCTACCTGCGTCCGCTCGACCCTCCGGTGCTGGAAGAAGATTTTTTCTATTCCCTGCGCGATTCCACGGGAGCGTGGCAGGAAGCCGTGCGCATGGAAGAACCCATCAATTCGGATGAGAACGAAGGGGCCCTTTCGATTTCTCCCGACGGACGCTACCTGTTCTTTGCCGGCTGCAACCGCACCGACGGCTGGGGTTCCTGCGACATCTACGCCTCAATTAAACGCGAGGACGGCTGGGGCAAGCCGTTCAATCTGGGCAAGCCTATCAATACCTCGCATTGGGAATCGCAGCCCTGCCTTTCTTCCGACGGCAGAACCCTCTACTTTACGAGCACCCGCCCCGGCGGATTCGGCAAAAGCGACCTGTGGCGCAGCCGCCTCATGCATGGTGGCGTCTGGAGCGAACCCGAAAACCTGGGTCCCAACATCAACACCGAGGGCGATGAAAACTCGCCTTTCCTGCACCCCGACGGCAAAACGCTGTACTTTGCCTCCAACGGACACGGCGGTATGGGAGGCATGGATCTGTTTGTGAGCCGCATGGACAGCAACGGCAACTGGTCGGTGCCGCAGAACCTGGGTTTCCCCATCAACACAAGCGCAGACGAAACCACCTTGAGCGTGAACGCCAAAGGCGACACCGCCTATTTCAGCAGCGACAACCTGGGCGGCTTCGGCAAGAAAGACATTTATTCCTTTCCGCTCTACGAACAGGCGCGCCCCACTACGGTATCGTTTATGAAAGGCTTTGTTTCGGATGCCAAGACCCACGAGCCGCTATCCGCGCGCTTTGAGCTGATAAGCCTCAAGACCGGACAGACAAGGGTTTCTTCGGTAGCCACCGCCAAGACGGGAGAGTTTTTGGTATGCCTGCCGGTGGATGAGCCTTTTGCGCTCAACGTTTCCTGCTCCGGCTACCTGTTCCACTCCGAACATATCGCACTCGACTACGGCAA
>CAMWTX010000173.1 GCA_947177315.1 uncultured Bacteroidales bacterium
CGTTATGCCTCCAGGCACGACAAGATAGGCGACATTTCGAAGTTCGAGATAACCGACGCCATCTACAACGACTTTCTGGCGTTCATGAAAGACAAAGACTACGGCTACAAGCTGCCTTGCGAAAAGATTTTATCCCAGTTCAAGGCGGAAGCCGAGAAAGACAGCTGCTGGAACGAGGTGGCCCCGTCTTTCGCCCAATTGGAAGAAAAGCTCGCACAGTCGAAAGCCGACGACTTGCTGAAGAATAAACAGGAAATAGCTTCCCTTTTGCGGGAGGAAATCGTTTCGCGCTACTATTATCAGTCGGGGCGCGCCGAAGCCGAACTGCAGGGAGACCCCACGGTGAACAAGGCGATAGAAGTGCTTTTGGATAAAAACCTTTATCGGGGTCTGCTCTCCGGCAGCGTCCAAAAAGAAAGGCGATGAACGTTGATTTTCCGTGCTTTTGCGAGAACAGGGCGATGAATTTTTTGAATGTTGGAAATACGGGCGGAAACATTATATTAATATGTTGTTGCAGGTAGAGAAGATAAGCAAGTTTTACGGTGCGCAGAAAGCCTTGGACGAGGTGAGTTTTTCGGTTCAGGATGCTCAGGTGGTGGGGCTTTTGGGTCCTAACGGTGCGGGAAAATCCACGCTGATGAAGATCATCTGCTGCTACCTGCCGTCCGATTCGGGCAAGGTGTCGGTCTGCGGGTTGGACACGCTCGGCCAGTCCCTGCAGGTGCGCCGCCATATCGGTTACCTGTCGGAACATAATCCGCTTTATCCGGATATGTACGTGCGCGAATACCTCGACTTTATCGGCGGCATCCACATGGAAGCCCGCAGGGTGGCGGCCCGGCGCGAAGAAGTGATCGCCCTTACCGGCTTGGGCAGGGAATCGCACAAGAAGGCGGGGCAGCTTTCCAAGGGCTACCGTCAGCGTTTGGGTTTGGCGGCGGCTCTTATCCATGAGCCCGACGTATTGATTCTGGATGAGCCCACCTCCGGGCTCGACCCCAACCAGTTGGAAGAAATACGTGCCTTGGTGCGCGAAATCGGTAAGAAAAAAATCGTGATTCTCTCCACCCATATCATGCAGGAAGTGCAGGCGGTCTGCGACCGTGTGCTGCTTTTGAACCACGGAAAATTAGTGGCGGATGCGCCCATCGGAGAACTGATGCGCGACCAGGACAGCCTCGAATCCGTGTTCCACCGGCTCACCCAAAACGAAAGATCGTTATGACAGCGTATGGCGATTTGCTTTCCCTGCAATGGCAGCCCTATCAGGTGGACCACTTCTTGCGCATCGATGTGTGGGTCTGCTTGTCGATGGTTTTCTATGCCTGGGCGGTGCAGCGGAATCTCCGGAAAATCGTGAGCCTGAGCAACCATCTGTTCAGTTTCCGCGAATTGGCCAGGAGCAAGGATGCCGACGGCTCCAAGAACGGTTCGCGCCGGTTCTGGAATTTTTCTTTCCTTGCATTGTCGGTCATTACCGTAAGCTGGCTGGTGTATGCGTTCTGGACGTATGCCGGATGGGAATTGCCCTTTGGCGGGGAGCATCGCCACGATGCCCATACGGGTTGCAACTATCTGTTGTATGTCTGTGCCGTTTTTTCCATTCTTTTCTATGTGTTCAAAGGCTTGGTGCTGTTGCTGGTTTCCCATATATTCGACGAGACCCGTTGCGGGCTTTTCCTTTGGCGGATGGGCATTTCCTACGATTTTCTGTTTTCCGTTTTTTCCTTTCCTTTCCTGATGATTTTTTTCTATTCCGGCGGTTGGGTGCAGGAGGCCGCTTTCTGGCTGTCGGCGGTTATGTTTGGCATCTTTTTTATCATCAAGATTTTAAAAGCCGTTATTGTAGGGCGGTTTTACAGCCGGTTTTCTTACCTCCATATTTTTGCTTACTTTTGCGCCCTTGAAATCCTGCTGTCACTTAGTTTGTGGCGGGTTATTTTTGGTCTGTAAATCAATCTGTTCTATTTTCCATCGGATTGCTTTTCCGACCGCGGCTTAACGAAACCGTTGTACAGAGATGTTAAAGGTCAAAAAGGTTCTTGTTTCGCAACCGGCGCCTGCCGATTACGAAAAATCGCCCTACAAAGCCATCGCCGACAAGTTTGGTCTGAAGATCGTTTTCAAGAAACTCTTCCAGATAGAAGGGCTTTCGGCTATGGAGTTCCGCAAAAGCAGGATCAATCTTCTGGATTATACCGCCGTGGTGCTCAACAGCCGCAATGCGGTCGATAACTATTTCCGCCTGGCCAAGGAACTGCGTGTGCAGGTACCCATCACGATGAAGTTTTTCTGCAGTTCCGAATCGGTGGCTTTCTATATACAGACCTATATCCAGTACCGCAAGCGCAAGATTTTTTACGGCAAGCAGACCACGGCCGATTTGATGGAGGTGGTTTCCAAGCATAAGGACGAAAAATTTCTTTTTCCCTGTTCGGAAGACAGCAATTCGGACGTGCCCGCCGCTTTTGTCAAGGCCAAGATTCCCTTAAAGAAAGCGCCCATGTACCGCACCGTACCCGCCAAAGTGGCGTCTGAAATCAAGATCAGCGAGTTCGACATGCTGGTTTTGTTCAGCCCGGTGGGCGTGAGGTCGCTGTTCGAGAACTATCCCGGCTATAAGCAGAACAAGACCCTGATAGCCACTTTCGGGCTTTCGGTGGCCGAAGCCGCCGACCAGGCCGGATTAACGGTGAACCTGTCTGCCCCTACGCCCACTTCGAGCTCCATGACCCAGGCCTTGAGTGAATTTTTGACCGATCTGCACAAGAACGGTTGGGAACTGAAGAAGGTGGAAGACAAATACGGCTACCGGCAGATACAGGAAGCGGCCAAGAGGGTGGCCAAGGCGGTGTCGGCTGAAAACAAGGCCAAGGCTGCGGCCACACGCAGCAAGAAGGCCATCGAGAACAAAGTGGCGGCCAACAAGGCGGCGGCTTTGGCGGTGATGGCGGAGAAAAAAGGCAACCGCAAGAAAAAGAGCGGCACCACGGCCGCCAAAAAAGCATAAAACCACAGGGAATGCCCACACTTTGCAAGCAAGAGCGGCTTTTTGAAGAAAGGCTCTTGTCGATGTTGTTTGACAAGGGCAAACGTTTTACCTGTTCGGATTCTTTTCTTTCGGATAAACAAGAAGAGGCGCGCGCTTCGTTGCGGGTGTGTTATCTGCCGGTGCCGTGTTCCGAGGCATGGAACGACGGTTCCTGCCCGTATTCCTGCAAATTATTGGTGAACGCTCCCAAGAGCCGCTACAGACATGCGGTGGACCGCAACCGTATCAAACGCCTCTTGCGCGAGGCTTTCCGCTTTCATAAGGATTTGTTTGTCGGTTTGATGCCGGAGGGAAAGGTATTGCTGCTATCCCTGCAGTTTGCCGGAGGAAAGGTTTCTTTGGATATGATGCGGCGGTTGGTAAAAAAAACCGCCGGAATGCTTCAAAGCCGTCTGCATCATGCGTAAGATTCTGCGCTTCTTGAAAGATAGCCTGGAATGGCTGTTGCGGATGCTGGTGCGCTTTTACCAGCTGTGCATCTCGCCGCTTCTGCCGCCCAGCTGCCGGTTTACGCCCACTTGTTCCGAATACGCTTTGCAGGCCCTGCGCAAATACGGGCCGTTCAAAGGGTTCTGGCTCACGGTAAAACGGCTCTCCCGTTGCCATCCGTGGGGCGGCAGCGGCTACGACCCCGTGCCTT
>CAMWTX010000174.1 GCA_947177315.1 uncultured Bacteroidales bacterium
GTGCCTGGGCTATGATTTCTCCGGGCGTTTTATCGGGGTCATATACCGAATCGCGCACCACGAACTTAAAGCCGAATTCTTTTTCGAACGGCTGGAGGTCTTTCATGTACAGCCCGCGGATGTCGGCCACCCGGATGTCCTGCCCGTGGTGGGTAAAGAAACGCAGCGAAAGCAACACCGCCGATATGAGCACTATCAGGATGAGCAACATCCAAAGGAGTTGCTTCCAAAAGTTTCCCGTTTTTACATAAGACCAAAAACTCATTTTCGTTTTATCCTTTCTGCCGGATTTCCGGCTTGATTCCTAATGGGCGTCGAGCCAATTGGCGGCGCTGTTCACTTCCACTTCTACGGGAACGCTCATGGGCAGGGCGTTCTTCATTTCTTCCACCACGCATGCCGAAAGCGTTTCCACTTCGTTTTCGGGCACGTCAAAAACCAGTTCGTCGTGTACCTGCAGAATCATGCGTGCCGAAAGGTTCTGCGCTTCGATGCGCTTCTGCACGGCTATCATGGCCAACTTTATCATGTCGGCGCTCGAACCCTGCACGGGCGCGTTGATGGCGTTGCGCTCGGCAAAAGACCGCACCACCGAATTGCCCGAATTGATGTCTTTGAGATAGCGGCGGCGGTGCAGGAGCGTTTCCACATAACCTTTCCGGCGGGCTTCTTCGAGCGCACCCTCCATATAGGTCTTGAGCCTGGGATAATTGGCGTAATACCGCTCGATAAGGTCGGCGGCTTCCTTGCGCGGTATCTGCAGACGCTCGGCAAGCCCGAAGGCCGATATGCCATAGACAATGCCGAAATTCACCGTCTTGGCCTTGCGACGCATTTCGGGCGTTACCTCCCCGGGCTCAACGCCAAACACGTTGGCGGCCGTGGCGGTATGCACGTCTTTATGGCGGGCAAAATCGGAGAGCATCGTTTCATCGCCGCTCAAATGGGCTATGATGCGGAGTTCTATCTGCGAATAGTCTGCCGCCAGCAGGCGGTTCTGCGACGAGGAGGGCACGAAACAACGGCGTATCTCCCTGCCCAATTCGGTGCGCACGGGTATGTTCTGCAGGTTGGGGTTCTGCGAGCTCAAACGCCCCGTGGCGGTTACGGCCTGGTTATAGGTGGTGTGGATTTTGCCGGTGGCCGGGTCTATCAAGGCGGGCAGGGCATCCACATAAGTGGATTTGAGTTTGGTGAGGCTTCGGTAAAGCAACACTTTCTCCACTACCGGATGCTTGTGGAGCAGTTTCTGCAACACGTCTTCGGCGGTGCTGAACTGCTTGGTCTTGGTATGCTTGGGCTTTTCGGCAATCTGCAGTTTTTCGAACAGTACCTCGCCCAGCTGTTTGGGCGAAGCGATATTGAACCTCTGCCCCGAAAGCGTGTATATCTCCTGCTCGGTCTGGCTTATCTGTTCCTGCAATTCCTGACCGTACTGGGCAAGGCGCAGGCGATCCAAGGCCACGCCCTGGCGTTCCATGCGGCAAAGCACGCGACAAAGGGGTATCTCTACCTGTTCGAACAGTTGGCGTGCCTGCACTTGCTGCAGTTCGGGGCTGAACTTTCGGTAAAGCTCCAGGGCAAGCCTGGCGTTCTGCAGGCTGTAGCGTATGTCTTCGTCGGTTACGGACAAGCCGCCGCCAAACAGGTTCTCGCCGAAAGAATACGGCAGGTAGTTGGCGGTGAGCCTCGGCAGGTCGTGGGGCGATTCAGGGTCGATGAGATAATGCGCCAGCATAATGTCGAAGGCCTCGAAATCGGTATCCACGCCCATGTTCTTGAGCAGGTGCAGCTGGGTCTTTAAATCGTGGCAGACCAGCTTTTCCAAAGCGCGCGGCGCGGAAAAAAAGGATTGCAGCGCGGCGGTTTCTTCGGGGCTTGAATCCGGCACGTAATAAAAGGCGGCGGGGGATCCGGGCTTGTCTTGGGGCGGTATGCGGCAAAAGGCCATGCACAGGGTCTTGGCCTGGCGTATATGGGGGGCTTTGCCGGCGCAGAGGTAAAAACCTACGGGCGTGTCTTGCGCCAACAGGCTTTCCAGGCCGGCGCGGAGCGCGGAGACGTTGACCCAGGGCGCCACGTCGGAATCGTTTTTGCTTTGGCAAACCAGGGGTTTGGATTCCGGCAGGTTCTGGGGGTCGAACAGGTCGAGCGTGGTGTCCTGTATTTTTTGAGGGCGCGGGGCTTGGCGCGGGCTTGCGGCCTGAGGCGTGCGGAGCGGTTGGGGTTGCGGTGTGGAAGCCGGGGCGGGAACACCGCCGTTTTCCGTGCGGTAATAAGACGAAAGACGGGTGGCCAGCGTGCGCATTTCCAATTCGTCCAAGAGGCTGAACACGGCCTCGAAATCGGGCCGGCAAACCGCCAGGGCTTCGGGGTCAAAGGCCACAGGCGCATCGAGGATGATGGTGGCCAGCATCTTCGATTCCAAGGCTTGCGCGGCGTTCTGCTGCACTTTTTCGCGCAGTTTGGGATTCTCTATTTCCGATGCCTTTTCTATGAGGTTCTCCACCGAACCGAACTGCGAGAGCAGTTTGCGCGCCGTTACTTCGCCCACGCCCGGAATACCGGGTATGTTGTCGGCGGCATCCCCCCAAAGCCCCAGCATGTCGATAACCTGCAAGGGAGAACTTATCCCGAACTTATCGCACACTTCCTTGATGCCCAGAATCTCGATGTCGTTGCCCATGCGCGCGGGCTTGTAGATAAAGATATTTTCGCTCACCAACTGCCCGAAATCCTTGTCGGGCGTTACCATATACACGGTATAACCCTCTTTTTCGGCTTTCTTGCCGAGCGTTCCTATCACATCGTCGGCTTCGTAGCCTTCGGCGTAGAGAATGGGAATGTTCATGCCCTGCAAGAGCTGTTTGATATAGGGAATGGAAACGGCTATGTCTTCGGGCAAGGGCGGACGGTTGGCCTTGTACTGGGTGTATTCCAGATGACGCGCGGTGGGCGCCATCGTGTCGAAAGCCACGCCTATATGCGTGGGGCGTTCTTTCTTGAGCAACTCCAGCAGCGTGTTGGCAAAACCGAGAATCGCCGAGGTGTTGAGCCCTTTGGAGGTGATGCGCGGATTTTTATTCAGGGCGAAATACGCCCGGTAAATCAACGCCATCGCGTCCAGCAAAAACAGTTTCTTTTCTTGCATGATTATCCTGCCCTCCCCTGACGGCTGTCTCAGTTGGTATAATTCTTTTTGTAAAATTTCTCGTAGCCCGTTTCATCGCCCGCGACTTTCAAGATTTCGAGATTGTCGCGCGTAATCACAAAGGCTGTCTTGTTTTCCAAAGTGCCGAAAGCGTAATCGTTCTTCAACGCCATCTTGACGTAAGACTGCGCCGCCTTGGCCGACGGGAAATCGGAAACCACCACGTAGTATTTGCTTCCTTTGGCCAACACTTCCAGCATCAGTTCGTCTTCCGCATAGAATTTTTCGTTAAAGCCTTCCACGCGCAAGCGCATCACTTCCGGGTCGCGTTCCCGGGAAAGGCATACAAACAGGGCGAAATGCCGTTCCGTGCCGGCGGGCATCGTGTATTCCTTGGGCTTCTGCGGCTTGGCTTCCTCGGCGGCAGGCGCGCCTTCCTGTTGTTGCGCGGACTTTTCTTCCGCCACCGGAGCCACTTCCACCGGGTCGGAATCGGGATAGAAGATATTTTTCTTCATATCC
>CAMWTX010000175.1 GCA_947177315.1 uncultured Bacteroidales bacterium
GTTCACTTTAAAGAAGCCCGAGCTATGAAAAAGATTATCTTGATACCCTTGTTGTTGCTTCTCTCGCTGGGAAACGTTTTTTCCGGCAGCCCCAAACGTGCCGCAGGCAGAACCGACGGTGCCTGGCAGATTGTGGAACTGCAGGGGCATTCGGTAGAGGCAGGCGAAAACATTCCCTATATCAATCTCAATTGCCTTAAGAAAGCCATGAACGGGTTTGCCGGCTGCAACTATATTCACGGCACTTTCCGCATCAATACCGTAAAACGTCACCTGCAGTTCGGCTCGGTGGCTTCCACACGCATGGCCTGTCCGCAGATGCAGTTGGAATCGAAGGTTTTGGAACTGTTGCCCCTAACGGCATCCTACCATATCGAGAGCCCTGAAGAGGGCAGCGACCTGCTGGTGCTCCACGCCCAGGACGGTTCGGACTTGATGAAGCTTTCGCGCATGATGCCTTTGGACGGGAAATGGACGGTATCCAAAGTGGAAGAAGTGGAAATTCCGGAGCAGGAAAACGAAATCTTTTTGGTTTTCAATTCTTCTCAAAAAATGGTCTATGGCAATCTGGGATGTAATTCCTATAACGCTTCGTTGGAATACACACCGCAGCAAAAATCGCTTTTGAAATTAGGCACAGGCATGACCACTTTGCGTTTGTGCGAACAGATGGAACTGGAGAAACAATTGCTCCAGGCCTTTCAGAACGTGGTTTCCTACAAGAAATTTTCCGACCGCAAAGCCATTCTCTGCGACAAGAGCGGCAAAGTGCTGATTGAACTGGCGCGTTAGGCTCAGTCTTCCACGATTTCGCTCAATTCCAGCCAGCGGTCTTCGAGTGCCGAAAGTTCGGGCAGGATTTCGGCTATGCGGCGCGAAGCCTCCGTAATCTTGCCGGGGTCGGTCTCGGTTCCTGAAAAAACGCTTTCCAAGGCTTTCTTCTCCGCTTCCAGCACGGCCATTTTGGCACTTATCTCCTCGTATTCTTTCTTTTGCTTGAACGTAGCCTTGGGCTTGGAGGGCGGAAGGTTACGGGATTCCTGCCGCACGGACTGCTGTTTCTCTTTCTTTTCCTCCAGTCTCGCCGCCCTTTCCTTTTCGGCTTTCTGCCGTTTGTACTCGGTATAGGTGCCGTACCAGTCCTTTATCTTGCCCTCCCCTTCGAACACAAAGATATGGTCGGCGATATGGTCCAGGAAACTGCGGTCGTGGCTTACCATGAGCAGGCATCCCTGGTAATGGATCAGAAAATCTTCCAGCAGCATGAGCGTATAGACGTCCAGGTCGTTGGTGGGTTCGTCCAGTATCAGGAAATTGGGATTCTCCATCAGGGTGCGCAGGAGGTAGAGCCTGCGGCGTTCCCCGCCGCTCAGGTTCGAGAAATAGTTGTATTGTGTGGTGGGTTCGAACTGGAAATAATTCAGGAACTGGGAGGCCGAGATCTCGCGGCCGTCCTGCATCCTGACCACTTCGGCCACTTCCTTGACGATGTCGATGACCCGTTTGTCTTCCTTTTGGGGCAGGCCGCCCTGGGTGTAGTAGCCGAACTGCACCGTCTGCCCTACCCGGATATGCCCGGCATCGGGTTTGAGGCATCCGGTAATCATGTTCAGCAGGGTCGATTTGCCGATGCCGTTTCGCCCTACGATGCCTATCTTCTCGCCGCGCTTGAAGGTGTAGGAGAAATCATCCACCAAGGGAACGCCTTCAAAACTCTTGCACAGGTTGTTTACTTCCAATATCTTGCTTCCCAGGCGGCGGCTTTCCACGCTTAGCTCGGGCACAGGCGTGTCGAGCTTTTTCATGGCTTTTTCCTTTACCTGGTCAAAGGCTTCGATACGGGCCTTGGCTTTCGTGCCGCGTGCCGAGGGCATGCGCCGCATCCATTCCAGCTCGCGGCGGTAGAGGTTCTTGGCCTTTTCGATTTCGGAGCGTTCGATGCTCTCCCTTTCGGCCTTCTTTTCCAAAAAATAGGCGTAATCGCCTTTGTAGGTATAGATACGGGCGTTGTCAATCTCCAGAATCTTGCTGCATACGTTATCGAGAAAAGTGCGGTCGTGGGTCACCAGCAACAGCGCCAGGTTCTGCCGTTTGAGAAAATCCTCCAGCCATTCGGTCATCTCCATGTCGAGGTGGTTGGTGGGTTCGTCCATGAGCAGCAGATCCGCCCCTTCCACCAGAACCCGCGCCAAGGCCGCCTTTTTCTGCTGTCCGCCCGAGAGTTCCCCCATTTTTTGGTCGGTTTTGGGCAGTTGCAGCCTGAAAAGCACTTCCTTTACCTTTTCTTCGTAGTCCCAGGCCTGTAGCCGGTCCATTTTGGCCGTGGCTTCTTCAAAGGCTGCCTGCAGGTCGGGCGTGGTTCCCCGCTTTTCGATGTTCCAGAGCAACTGTTCGTATTCGCGTGCCGCCTGCAAGGCCGGTATCTGCCCCGAAAACACAAAGTCCATGACGCTCTGCTCCGGGTCGAACAGGGGCGTTTGCGGCAGATAGTCCATGCGGATGCCGTTGCGCAGCACCCCCTGCCCGGCATCGGGCAGCACCTTGCCGCAGATGATGTGCAGCAAAGTGGTCTTTCCGGCGCCGTTCTTGGCCACCAAAGCGGCTTTCTCCCCTTTTTCGAGCCCGAAAGAGAGCTCGGAGAAGAGTTGTTTTTCGCCGTAGGTCTTGGCAAGGTTTTCAACCGAAAGATAGTTCATGGCAACAGGGTGTCTTGCCCGAAAGGATTCGAGAAATCGGGATTACGGATAAATTCCTCATCGCCCAAGGTGAGCAGAAAGGCTTTGAGGCAGTCTTTTTCGGCTTGCGTCAGTTGCACGCCGCCTTCGTTGGCGTGGTGCATGAGGGGCGATATATAGGGCGAAAGCCGCACGTTTTCGCTGTATTGGTCGATTACTTCGTCTAAGGTGGAGAAACGCCCGTCGTGCATATAGGGCGCGGTATAGGCGATATTGCGGAGGCTCGGCACGCGGTATGCGCCCCGGTCGGAGGCCTTGCCGGTAATGCGGAAGCGGTCGCAAGGGTCGGTGAAGGCTTCGGGAGCGTCCAGGCCGTTGATCAGGTTGTCGTAGGTGGTAAACAGCAGGTTGCCGCTCCCGCCGTGGCAGTGAAAGCAGTCGGCGCCTTCTTCGGTGGTGAACAGCACGTAACCTTTCATTTCCTGTTCGTTCAGTTGTGCCTCTCCGCACAGGTAGCGGTCGAATTTGCTGCGGGCGGAAACCAGGCTCCGCACGAACTGCCCCAGGGCCAGGCAGATGCGGTCGAAGGTAACCGTAGGCGTGCCGAAGGCGGCTTGGAACAAGGGCGGATAAAGGTCTATGGAGGCTATGCGGTCTGTGATGTCCTGTCGGGTGGCGGCGAATTCGGCACTGTCGAGCAAGGTGTTGGCGATAAAGGTTTCCAGCGTGCCTTGCGGATATTCGAGGGCGGAATTCCAGCCCAGGCCGCGTGTATTGTAGGCGATATTCGCCAAGGGCAGCGGCACGTGCGCCGTATAGAGCCCTGCGGCGCCGCGCATCTTTCCGTTCCGGAGTCTCGGGTTCGCCGATCCGGCGTCAAAGCCGTGTTCCTGCAGGTGGCAGGAAGCGCAGGAGAGCATCGAGTCGGCGGCGGTTTTGCCCCCTATCCGCTGGTCGTAGAACAGGTAGCGCCCAAGCAGGATGCCTTCGGAAG
>CAMWTX010000176.1 GCA_947177315.1 uncultured Bacteroidales bacterium
TAGAGCGCAACCTTGCCAAGGTTGAGGTCGCGAGTTCGAACCTCGTTTTCCGCTCCACGAAGAGCCGCTTGAAGAGCGGCTTTTTTGTTTGAGGACTTGCCCAAAAGGCAAGTTTGTGCCCCGATGGTGGAATCGGTAGACACGCAGGACTTAAAATCCTGTGGCTGATGAAGTCGTGCGGGTTCAAGTCCCGCTCGGGGTACAAAAAAAGGCTGCGTTCTCGCAGCCTTTTTTGATTTGTGTTTATTGAATTCTTGATTCAGGCATCCCTATCTTTTGTACCAAAAGAAACAATCGGTCTGGCGGTCCCGCCGGGCGGGGTCGCGTTCGGTAAAGACCAGTTCGAGCGTATAGGGGTCGAGCCCCGTGTAATAGGTTTCGGTGGAGAGCGTCATGGGCGTGGGCGTGAACAGCTGTACTTGTTCCAGTTTGTAGCCTAAATGCCGGGTCTTGTCCTGCAGGTGCTGCATGTCTTTTTGCGTGCAGCCCGGATGGGCGGAGATGAAATAGGGTATCAACTGGTAGTTGAGCCCGCACCGCCGGCAGTGGTCGTCGAAGAAACGCTTGAATTCCCCGAATTGCGAAAACGGCATCTTGCGCATTTTTTGCAGCACCGTCTCTTCGGTGTGTTCGGGCGCCACCTTGAGCCGACCCGAAACCCCGTTTTCAATCAGCCAGCGCGCATATTCAACGGCATGGTTCTGCGAAGGCCTGCCCTTGCCGCCCGTCTTGAGGAAAGGCACCAGCATGTCGTAACGCACGCCGCTGCCCACAAACACATGCCGTATGCCGGGCATCGCCGCCACTTTCTTGTACAAATCAAGCAAGGGTTTATGGTCGGGATGGAGGTTGGGGCATATCGTGGGGAAAAGGCACGAAGGTTTCTTGCATTTGGCGCATTTTGCGAGGTCTTTTCCATGCATTCCGTACATATTCGCGCTCGGCCCGCCCAAATCGCTCAGATTGCCCTTAAAATACGGCATACGCATCAGCTGCCGTATCTCCTTGAGCACCGATTCCTCGCTGCGGCTGTGCACGTGCTTGCCCTGGTGGGCGGAGATGGTGCAGAAAGAACAGCCGCCGAAACAGCCCCGGTGCAGGGTAATGGAATTCTGTATCATCGTGAACGCCGGAATCTCGCCCCGGTTCTTGTAGCGGGGATGCGGCAGGCGGGTGTAGGGCAGGTCGAAACTGCGGTCTATGTCGTGGCTGTCGGGTTCAAACGGAAAAGGCGGGTTCACCACCACGGTGCCCCGGGCGGTCTTCTGCAGAATCCTGCCGCAGCGCATCTGGTTCGACGCCGTTTCCACCACGGCGAAGTTTCTGGCCTGGCAACGCTTGTCTTTAAGGCATCTTTCGTGAGATTCCAGCACCAGGTCGGCTTCGGGCACGGGAGAAACTCCCGGTTCGCCCTCACAGAGATAAGAAACCTGCAAGATGTCGCGGCAAGCCTTGGCTTCGGATTCTTTTTCCAATCGGCGGGCGATTTCAACGATAGGCTTCTCGCCCATGCCATACACCAGCAAATCGGCGCCGCTTTCCACCAAAAACGAAGGGCGCAGCCTGTCCTGCCAGTAGTCGTAGTGCGTGATGCGCCGCATCGAGGCCTCGATGCCGCCAATCACCACCGGCACGTCGGGATAGAGTTCCTTGAGTATGCGCGTATAGACCAAAGTCGGATAGTCGGGTCGGAAACCGGCCTGGCCGCCGGGCGTGTAGGCATCGTTGCTGCGGAGGCGTTTGCGCGCCGTGTAATGGTTCACCATCGAATCCATGCAGCCTGCCGAAACGCCGAAGAACAGGCGCGGACGGCCCAGTTTCCTGAAATCGCGCCCGTCGTCGCGCCAGTTGGGCTGCGGCAGAATCGCCACCTTGTAGCCCGCCGCCTCCAGGGTACGCCCGATTACGGCCGTGCCGAAAGAAGGATGGTCCACATAGGCGTCACCGCTCACCAGAATAATGTCCGCCTGCTCCCAGCCGCGCCTGTCCATTTCCTTTTTGGAAATCGGCAGCCACGATTCGAGCGGCAGCGTATCGGGGTCTATTTTGGAAAGAGGCGGTTGCATGAATGGCATTAAAAAAAAAGGGTACCCTTACGGATACCCTTACAACCAAATGAAAAAACTAACGAGTACAAGATTATTGGCGTCTTGTTACGTTGAGTTCAAATTGAATTAAGCTTCGGCGGGAACCACCGAAACGAAGGGGCGGCCGGTATCCCTCTTGCGTTTGAAAGCCACCGTACCGTCTATCAAGGCGAACAGCGTATGGTCTTTACCCATGCCTACATTCGCACCCGGATGGTATTTGGTGCCGCGTTGACGGATAATGATATTGCCGGCGGTTACGGCTTGTCCGCCAAAGATTTTAACGCCAAGGCGTTTGCTTTCTGATTCACGACCGTTATCGGAACTACCGACACCTTTTTTATGTGCCATTGTCTTATGCTGTTAAATGTTTCTCAATCCGTTTGCTGCGCCTTGGATTAGGCGATCTTTTCAATCTGTATCTGCGTCAGGGAAGCGCGGAAACCGGTTCTCTTCTGATAACCTTTTCTTCTCTTCTTCTTGAAGATGGTAACCTTGTCGCCCTTTACATGGCCCAATACCTTGGCGGTAACCTTGGCACCGGCAAGCACGGGCGTACCCACTTCCACATTACCGTTGTTGTCTTTCAACAACACCTTTTCGAATTCAACCTTGTCGCCTTCGTTGGCTTCCAAGCGGTTTACGATAACCTTCTGGTTTTCTTCAACCTTCATCTGCTGGCCGGCTATATCTACAATAGCGTACATGACTAAATGTTTTTCTCAATTAGGGGCGCAAAGATAGACAAGTTTTTTGAAACCACCTATTTTTCCCACACTAAAAATTTGTGTTTTCATTTAAGTTGGTGAAATTCAATAGTTTTGTTTATCAACACCTGTTGATAAATTGTTGATATGTCGGTTTCGACCGGCTTTTTTCCGCCGTTTCCACGAAAAAATTTTGCAGCCGGAACGCCCGTTTTTGGCAAACGAAGCATTTTCTTGGTAACTTCGCGCAGTTATATAACGTGCAGCGATATGTTCAACAAAGATACCCTGATAGGAATAGGTTCCGACCACGCCGGTTTCGAGCTCAAGGAATACCTCAAGGAAACTTTGGGCAAGGAGGGTTACCGCTTTCAAGACTTCGGCACCCACAGCCCCCAGAGCGTGGACTATCCCGACTTTGCCCATGCGGTGGCGCAGAAGGTTCAGGAGGGCGCGCTTTCTTTCGGTCTTCTCATCTGCGGTTCGGGCATCGGTATCTCGATTGCCGCCAACAAGCATCCGCACGTGCGCTGCGCCCTGTGCTGGAAAAGCGAGATAGCCGCCCTTTCGCGCCAGCACAACAACGCCAATATCCTGGCCATGCCGGGGCGGTTCATCAGCCAGGAAGAAGCCCTCAAGACGGCGCATGTGTTTTTCGATACCGAGTTCGAAGGCGGAAGGCATCAACGGAGAATCGACAAGATAGACCTTTAACCCCTTAATCCGATGGACTTCTACAGGCAGGTTTTTCTACGGAAGGTTTCCGAGAACATGCGGAAAAAGGACGAATCGCCCTTGTTCGAGGCGGTGAGCGAGTATTATGAAAAGAACGCCGCCGACGCCAAGAACTACTTTTCGCGTTACCATTC
>CAMWTX010000177.1 GCA_947177315.1 uncultured Bacteroidales bacterium
GGATTGAGGAAACGCTCAAACAGCAAGTCGTATTTAATCGGGTCGATATTGGTGATGCCCAAGCAATAGGCAAGCGCCGAACCCGCCGCCGAACCACGCCCGGGGCCAACGAGCACGCCCATTTCGCGCGCGGCACGGATAAAGTCCCACACGATAAGGAAGTAACCCGGAAAACCCATGCCCTCAATCGTGGCCAGCTCAAAGTCGATACGCTCGCGCAGACTCTCGTTTTCTCTGAAATTCTCCCCGTAGCGTTTCTTGGCTCCCTCGTAGGTGAGGTGGCGCAGGTAATCCATATCGGAAGTAAAGGGCTCGGGCAAGGGGAAATGCGGCATCAAGGGGGCGTGTTCCAACTCAAAGGCCTCTATCTTCTCCACAATTTCGCGCGTGTTCTCCAGATATTCGGGGTGTTCGGGAAACAACTCGGCCATTTCGTCGGCACTCTTGAAGTATTCCTGCCCCGTATAGAGCATCTTGGTTTCTTCGTTGAGCTTCTTGCCCGTATTGAGGCATATCAGGATTTTGTGCGCCTCGTAGTCGTCGGCGTTCACAAAATGCACGTCGTTGGAGGCGATGCACTTGATGTTGTATTCGGCGGCAAGCTGTTCCAGACGGGCGTTCACAATCAGCTGTTCTTCGTGCCCGTGCCGCTGCATTTCGAAATAGTAATCCTCTCCGAAAAGCGATTGATGGAAACGGATGTTCTCCTTCAGCAATTCTTCCTGCCCCGAAAGGATGGCCTGCGGCACTTCCCCCGCCAGACAGGCCGAACAGCAGATCAGGCCTTCGTGGTATTTTTCCAGCAATTCGTGGTCGATGCGCGGCTTGTAGTAAAAGGCTTCCTTGCGCTGGCTCAACGAACAGAGCTTTACCAGATTGTGGTAGCCCACGGCGTTTTTGGCCAACAGGATAAGGTGATAGCTGCTCCTTTCTTCCCGACCCGTTTTCT
Source organism: uncultured Bacteroidales bacterium (assembly GCA_947177315.1). Lineage (GTDB taxonomy): Bacteria > Bacteroidota > Bacteroidia > Bacteroidales > P3 > Pullibacteroides. Next base: position 950 of record CAMWTX010000177.1, read on the forward strand.
CCAGACGGCTCTTGGGAGCCACATACACCTCGCAGCCTACAATCGGCTTGATGCCGGCGGCCTTGGCCTTGGCCACGAACTCCATGACCCCGTACATATTGCCGTGGTCGGTAATGGCAACGGCATCCATGCCATATTCCTTGGCGCGGTCCATCAAGGCGGGAATCTTGCAGGCCCCGTCGAGTACCGAATAAAGCGTGTGCAGGTGGAGGTGGGCGAAGTATGGCATAGCGTTGTCTTTTAAATCAGTTTTTGGAGGGTAAGGAAAATAACCTTGAAATATTCCTTTACGGAACGGTTCTCGATATATTTCATGTTATGGCGAATCTTGTCGGGCATGATTTGCTCAACATACGCCTTGTCGGCATCTTCGACCCGGCCCAGAATTTCGTTCTCGTTGAAGTATTCGATCGAGGCGTAGTCGGTGATGCCGGGGCGGACGGCAAGCACCTTGCGCTGTTCCAGGGAATAGAAAGCCACATAACGGGGCACTTCCGGACGCGGTCCCACCAGGCTCATATCGCCTTTGAGCACGTTGAAAAGCTGCGGCAGCTCATCCAGCTTGTATTTGCGGAGAAAAGCCCCCGTCTTGGTGATGCGCGGGTCTTTCCCTCCCACGGTAAGGAGGCCTTGAAGGTCGGCCCCCGTGCGCATGGAACGGAACTTATAGAGCGTGAACTCCCTGCCATCCTTACCCACGCGCTTCTGACGGTAGATGCCGCCCCCCTTGCTTTCGAGGCGCACGGCGGCATAGAGGCACACAAACAGCGGCGAGAGCACCGCCAGCCCCAAAAAAGAGAAAAGAATGTCGAAAAAACGTATCATCCTACTTGGCCTCTTGGTATGCCTTCTTTACGGTTTCGATAATGAAACGGAGCTGTTTCCGCCTCAACTGCGGATAAATGGGCAGCGATATTTCGGCGCAATAGTTGCGGTACGCCTGCGGATAATTCTCCATCCTGTAGCCCAGACCCTCGAAAAAAGAAAGCATCGGCATGGGAATGAAATGCACGTTTACCGCCACTTCCCTTTCCGTTATCTTCTCTATCATGCGGTCGCGCTGTGCTTCGGTAAAATCCTTGATGCGGAGCGCGTAGATATGATAGGAACTTTCCCGGCCTTCCTGCACCGAGGGAGGGCATATCGCCCAAGGGCAAGCCGAAAAAGCCTCGTCGTAGGCGGCAAAGACCCGCTTTCTTTCCTTGAGCAAGCGGTCGTATTGACGGATTTGCGCCAGACCGATGGCGGCGTTCACATCGGGCATGTTCACTTTCATGCCCATGCCCACAATATCGTAGCGCCAGCCGCCCGCCTTGGACTTGGTAAAGGCATCCTTGGTCTGGCAGTTGAGCGACATCATGCGCAGTTCCCTATACAGCTGCACGTTGTCGAAAGGCGCAGGCAGATTGAGGCAGATAGCGCCTCCCTCGGCGGTGGTGACGTTCTTTACCGCATGGAGCGAAAACACCGCCACGTCAGTTTCGCAGCCCGTGCGCCTGTCTTTCTGATAATACGCCCCCAGCGAATGGGCGGCATCGTTGAGCACCAGGATACGCCCCAATTTTTCCTGCACCGGCGAAGAGGGTTCGAACAGAGCCTTTATTTCGGGGGATGCCACGATTTGGTTGATGGCGTCGTAATTACAAGGGAAACCGGCTATATCCACTGGGATAACGGCTTTGGTGCGCGGCGTGATGGCCTTGCGTATCGCTTCGGGAGAAATATTGAAATCCTCGCCCGAATCCACCATGACGGGCGTGGCACCGGCGTGCAGCACCGCCAAGGCCGTGGCACTGTAAGTATAGGCCGGCACAATCACCTCATCGCCGGGCTTTACGCCCAGCCAACGCAACATCAGTATCGCGCCCGAAGTCCACGAATTGACGCACAGCACCTCGCCCGCTCCGCACAGACGGCAGATTTCTTCTTCCAAGGCCCTTGTCTTGGATCCGGTGGTAATCCAGCCAGAACGCAGAGTCTTCATTACTTCGGTTCTCACCGATTTATCGATATAGGGAGGAGAAAAGGGTATCTTCATGGTTTCTTTTTTTAACGGCTGTCTTTAACCTGAAACCCACATCCGAAAGCCACTTTCCAAAGCCCTTTCCAATAGCCGCATCCATAACTGAGATGCATCAGAAAGAACACCAAAGGAAGCAAAAAGAACAAAACCGGTTTCTTATGTTTGAACGCCTGTTGCAACCCTATGGAAAAACCTATGCCGAAATAGAACGCAAGGCAACATAGGTAAATCCACCTGATTGCCGGAAAAAACACCGCAAACGGCAAACCCGCCAGCAAACTTGCCACAAAAAGCACCGGAACAAACTGGCGGAATGTGGCCGGAACCTTTATTTTTTTATTGACCAGCGGCTTGAACAATCCATACTGGAAATAAGTTTTTGCAATCTTGGCAAGACTGCCACGAGCTATATAAACAACTTCTATTTCAGGCAACAAAAATATCTTGCCCCCCGAGCGGATAATCCGCGCATTAAATTCATCGTCTTGATTGCGAACCAACTCTTCGTCAAAAAAACCTATCCTGTCGAACAGTTCACGCCGAAAACAACCGAAAGGCACGGTATCCACCTGGCGAATCTTGCTTATACCCGTTCTGAAAAAAGCATTACCCACACCGAAACCATTGCTCGAAGCAATCGCCACAGACCATTCGATTCCCGAATCGTCGGCAGGAAGCGTATTCAAGAC
>CAMWTX010000178.1 GCA_947177315.1 uncultured Bacteroidales bacterium
GAACCCTCTATGGCCGTGGAGTGCGTAATGATACTATACAGATAGAACTTCTGATGGTCTATCTGTTCTCCGATTTCCAAGCGCTTGAATTCGTCAAGCAGGGCAAGTATATCGCGTTTCCGTGAGGGCATAATACACAAAGGTATCACTTTCAACCTAACGAACAAAAATTATAATGTTTTTCTCCCTATTGGCAAAAAAACTGCAACCGCAATAAATCGTCAGCAAAGAACCAGCAACCCGCCGCCGACCGCTACCGCCACCAAGGATTTTACGGCTTTGAGCAAGATAAACTTGCGGCGGGAAGAAGACAGCAGGAGCAAAGACGTATGCCCGTCTTGCACGATGGCGTTGGCAAAGAAAACGCCTAAGGGCAGAACGCCCGTAAAGTACAGCTGTATAAAGAGGAAATGCGGCCCTGACTGCGGAATCCAGCCGATGGCGATGGCCGCCATGAGCACAAGGAACTGCTTGCCCAGGTCGTTCTCGATCCATGCCTGCAAATCCACCGCCTGCTGAAAGAAAGCCAGGAAATAGAGCGTTCCCAAGGTCCAGAGAAAAATAGAGGGAAAATGCTTCTGGATAAGATGCCGGTACAGGTGTTCCTGCAGGAAATGATCGTTCGCCACCAACACCATAGCCAAAGCCACGATGGTCAGCACCGCAAAAACGATATGCTCAAAATCAATCGGGCTGTGCAGCCGCCCGAAAATCACCACCAGATAGCCCACCAGCATCACCACCAACAGGGTCTTGGCAAAAGACCAGTTCCGGAACAGGCAGGAAAACTTCTTCCATCCATCCATTTCCGGTTCAAAGCAGGTTAATCGTAGGTCTTCGCCCGTTTCTTCATGCAACTCCACCTTGCAAGGGAACTTGCCCCCATCGGGTTCACGCGGAAAAAAGCGGTTGCAGAGCGCGCCCACGCCCAAGCCCAAGGCTAACAAGCCGCATTCCACCCATACGGTGGAGGCCGGGTCGATGGCCAGCATTCGGAAAGCGTCGTCGCCCAAGGCGGTGAACGCCGCCGCCATGACCGCTCCGAAACCGATGGCGCGGTGTGCGTAAAGGCTCACCACCATCAGTCCTCCCACGCAACCGGGAATAAAGCCGAACAACGCCGCCACCAAAAGCTGCATGAAAGAGCGCGGCCTGCCCAGCAACGGCGAGCCTTCCGCCCGGCCTTTGCGCATACGGCACAGCTCCACGAACTCCATGAGCATGAGCACGACCATCACGAAGAAAACAATATGTATGGTCTCCCAAAGGGGCATCATCCAATCCATCCCGGTTCTCTAAAAATAGGTTATGTTATCTAAAAAAAGTGCGTGCGCCGGCATCGAGACCCCGGCGCGGCAACGGTCTTCCGCCCCAATGATTTCGTCCAGTTCCTCCAACGAATACCGGCCGCAGCCCACGCCGAGCATGGTGCCCACCATGGCGCGCACCATATTGCGCAAGAAGCGGTTCGCCGTAAAGGTAAACGCCCAGGTATATAGTCCCGTCTGCTCAAAATCGGCACGGGTCAAGGTGCAGAGGTTGTTCTTGTTGTCGGTATGCAGCTTGGCAAAAGAGGTAAAATCGCGGCATTCGGTAAGCCGTCGCCCGGCCTGGCGCACCGAATCGGCGTCGAAGGCAAAGCGGCAGTGATAGCTGTACCGGTTGGCAAATGGATCTTTGTGCGTGTGCAGAAGGTATCGGTAGGTGCGCTGCCGTGCCGAAAAGCGGGCATGCAGATCCTGAGGCACTTCAAACACCGAAAAAACGGAGATTTCCTTATCCAGCAAGGCGTTGAGCTTATAAACCCAGTCGCGGCGGTTCTCGTAGGGAACCGTCTTGTCCGTCAGGTCGAAATGGGCGTAATACGAGGAGGCATGCACCCCGGCATCCGTCCTGCCGCAGCCCACCACGGATATTTCCCGTTGCAGGAGCACCGACAGGGCTTCCTGGAGGCATGCCTGCACGCTGCGCCCGTTGGGTTGTTGCTGCCAACCGCAATAGGGCGCGCCGTCGTACGCCAAATGGATAAAGAAACGCTGCACTCCAAGTGTTATTTGGAGGGTTCAGCCGCAGGCTTGGAAATCGATTCCCTCATCTGGGTATCGGCCTTGATGTTTTCAAGGCGGTAATAGTCCATCACACCCAGATGTCCTTGGCGGAATGCCGCCGCCAGCGCCATGGGCACTTCGGCTTCGGCTTCGATTACCTTGGCACGGGCATCCTGCGCCTTGGCGCGCATTTCCTGTTCGAGCGCCACCGCCATGGCGCGGCGTTCTTCGGCCTTGGCCTGGGCTATGTTCTTGTCGGCGTTGGCCTGATCCATCTGCAGCTGCGCCCCGATGTTCTTGCCCACGTCGATATCGGCAATGTCGATGGAGAGTATCTCGAAAGCGGTTCCCGAATCCAAGCCCTTTTCAAGCACCACGCGCGAAATCGAGTCGGGGTTTTCGAGCACCTGCTTGTGCGTTACCGCCGAACCGATGGAGGTTACGATGCCTTCGCCCACACGCGCCAGAATCGTTTCCTCGCCGGCACCGCCCACCAGTTGCTTGATGTTGGTGCGCACCGTTACCCGCGCCTTGGCGATCAGCTGGATGCCGTCTTTGGCCACAGCCGCCACGGGAGGGGTGTTGATTACCTTGGGGTTCACCGACATCTGCACGGCTTCGAACACGTTGCGCCCTGCCAGGTCGATGGCGGTGGCGGTCTTGAAATCGAGGTTCATATTGGCTTTGTCGGCCGAAATCAAGGCCTGTACGACCAAATTCAGATGCCCGCCCGCCAGAAAATGGGCTTCGAGTTCGTTGCGGTTCAATTGCAAGCCGGCTTTCTTGGCGGCAATGAGGTTGCGCACGATGATTTGGGGCGGAACCTTACGCCACCGCATCAGGATAAGCTGCAAGAGCGAGATATGCACGCCCGAAACCAAGGCATTGAACCACAAGCCCACCGGAATAAAATAAAACAAAAGCCACAGCAGGAAAATCCCCACGATGACCAAACCTACGATAACGCCTACTTCCATGGTATTCTAAGTTTTAAAATTTCATTATTCGGCATCTGCCTTTACCCAAACCTTGCCGCCTTCTATCTTGACCACCCTGACGGGCGTCTTGGGGTCGATAAAGGAGGTCTGCGAAGCGGCTTCGTAGAACTCGCCCTCCACTTCGATCGTGCCCATCGGTGCCAAACGGGAAGAAGCCATCCCTTTGTCGCCCACTTTCAGTTGGGCGGCGGAGTCGTTAACCTTGCCGTCCACCGTGGCATCCAGTTCCAGTTTTCGCCAGGTCCTGCTTCTGAAAATCACCACCAGCAGGATAATCGACAGTGCCAAGACCACCGCCAGAGCGATATAGCCTGCCCGGGCGCCATGATACGTAAAGACGCCGTAGAGCGCATAGCCCAGCGACGCCAACCCCGCCACGCCTGCCAACGTGGTTCCGGGAAAAACCAGGAGTTCAAGCGTTATGAAGATGAACCCTATCAGGATTAAACAGATGATCAGAAAATATGACATATCAACAAGGTTTTACCATTTTCCACCGGCACCGCCGCCCCCGAAACTGCCGCCTCCGAAGCACCCCAAACCCCAACCAAACAATTTACCTCATAAAAAACCACCCAGAGAACGACCCGAAGAATAGACCAA
>CAMWTX010000179.1 GCA_947177315.1 uncultured Bacteroidales bacterium
CCAAGTTCCAGTTCAATCCCGTAGTGGATTTGAAACTGCATATCATTCCGCGTGAGTTAACTTACTTTCTCGGAAAGCGCGGCGGCTTAGACCGCAATACGGTCGATAGGAGCTCAAGCAACAATCCTTTCCAGCCACAGTTATACTATAAGAATTTGAAGTTTACGCGCGACAAATTCAATGCCTATGCGGGTCTGAGCGGCAATTTTAGCCGCCATATCGACTATAAGGTGCAGGTTTCGGCCCATTTTATGGAAGATGTGTTGAGTTTCGATTATTACCGTTACGATATTGGGTATCATTTTAAGTATTATGGGTACAACGATTTTCAACCTCTCTACAGCGGCAAGGTGTTCAACCTGCGGGTGCGCGGCGATTTGAATTTCTGTTGGAGCGAGAAGGTTCTGGCGCATGTGGATGCCGAATATTCGCACTATTCCCAACGGTTGTACTATATGCCCGAGTTCACCGCCAATCTGGATTTCCGCTACAATATCGTGAACCGCGTGTGGGTCTATACCAACCTCAAGGGCTACACCAACATGAAAGCCAAGGACAGAACCGGAAAAGACGTTATACTCAAAGGTTGCTGCGACTGGAGCGTGGGTGCCGAATACCGCTTTATCAAACGGATGACGGCTTTTGCGGAAATCAACAACCTGCTGGGGCAGCGTTATTACCGTTGGTATGATATGCCTTCGTATCGGTGGAACTTTATGGCGGGCATAAGCATTGATTTTTAGCCATGGAAGTGGTTTGGGGATTGGAAAATTGGAAGCCGGTAAAGAATCCGGTGGTTACCGTGGGCTCTTTCGACGGCGTTCACGCCGCGCATAAGCGCATTATCGGGTTGCTCAAGCGCGAGGCCGAATCGGTAAAGGGCAGCAGCGTGCTGATAACCTTTTCGCCCCATCCGCGTCTGGTGCTCCATTCTTTTGACCGATATGCCCGGAATTTCGGTTTGCTATCCACCGATTCCGAAAAGATAGAGCTTTTAGCCAAGGCAGGGCTGGATGTGCTGGTGATTGTGCGCTTCGACGAGGATTTTTCTAAAATCGGCTATGCGGACTTTATCGAGAATATTCTGGTAAAGAAAATCGGTGTGCATAAGATGGTGGTGGGATACAACCACAATTTCGGGCACAACCGGGAGGGCAGTTACGAACAGATGTCGGAATACGGGCGGCGTTACGGCTTTTCGGTAGAGGAGTTCCCCGAACAGGTGGTGCAGGAACAGCATGTAAGCTCCACGCGCATCCGCCAACTGTTGGAGGAAGGTAATGTAGCGCAGGCCAATGAACTGTTGGGCTATGCCTACGGGCTTGCGGGCGTTTTCCGCAACGGGCTATGTCAGCTTTCGGAACCGCATAAACTCTTGCCCGGTCCGGGTTTTTATCTGGTAAAGGTCAAGAACGGCCAAAAGTATAATTTTACGGTAGGGCATCTTGACCGACAGCTGGCTTTTCCCGATTTGCACACTTTGTGCGAGGGGGAGGCCATCAAGTTGAGTTTTATAAAACGTTTGCATCTTTATTCGGAATGATAGAAGAAAATTACAGGCAAGTGGCGGCAAGCCTCAAGCCGGGAGTCCGCCTGGTGGCGGTATCCAAGTATAAGACCGTGGAGGAAATCAAGACGGTCTATGATTTGGGGCAACGGGTGTTCGGAGAGAACAAGGCGCAGGAAATGCGCGCCAAACACGCGGTATTGCCCTCCGATATCGAATGGCATTTTATCGGGCATCTGCAACGCAACAAGATAAAATACATCATCGGCTACGTGAGCCTTATCCATAGTATCGACAGCCTGGAGCTGTTGCAGGAAGTGAACAAGGCGGCCGCCAAGGAAAACAGGGTCGTGCCTTGCCTGCTGCAGTTCCATATCGCCGAAGAAGAAACCAAATTCGGATTGAACCTTGCCGAAGCCGAGGCCTTGCTGGATTCGCCCGATTTCGGGGAGATGCGGAACGTGCGTATCGACGGGGTGATGGGCATGGCCACCTTTACGCCCGATAAGGAACAGGTGCGCCGGGAATTCGCCTCTTTGCGCGATATTTTTCAGAAGCTCCAGACCACTTTTTTTCTCGGCAAGGAGCATTTCAAGCAAATCTCGATGGGAATGTCGGACGATTATCCGATTGCTATGGAAGAGGGCAGTACCCTGGTGCGTGTGGGCAGCTCCATCTTCGGAGCGCGCGATTACAGCCTCAAGCTCTATTGACGCGCTTTCTGCGCCAATAGAGTGTTGCAGAGCATATACAGCATTCTCGCGCCCACGTTGCCGTCCCATTCATCCGCCGGGTTTTCGGCATCGGGCGCTACTTCGCAGAGGTCAAATCCGATAATCTGCTTTCCGCTTTGACGCAACAGCGATAACAGGAACCGAACCTGGGCGAACTCCAGTCCTCCCGGTACAGGGGTTCCCGTATGCGGGCAAAGGGCCGGTTGCAAGGCATCTATATCAAAGCTCACATATACTTTTTGCGGCAGGGAATCGATGATCTGCCGGCATATATCACTCCAATTTCCGCCACGGTAGAGCATTTCATGCAGCATGGCGTCGGAGAACTGGCGCACTCTGCCGTTGGAATCCCGCACCAGGTCCTGTTCGCTCTGGCATACGTCGCGCACGCCCACCTGCACGAGTTTTTCCACCTGCGGCAACTGCAATGCGTTATACATAATCGAGGCGTGCGAAAACACAAAGCCTTCGTAAGCCTTGCGCAAATCGGCATGGGCATCGAAATGCAGGATGCCGAAGCTTCCCTGCCTTTCGCCCAAGGCACGCAGCAACCCCAGCGGACAGCTATGGTCTCCGCCCACCACGCCTACGTGTTTGCCTTGTTGCAAAAGCGCGGATGAGGTTTGATAAAGCCAGTCGTTTACAGACACGCTGCCTGCGTTGACTTTCGCCAGGTCTTGCGCGGCGTTCATTCCTCCCTTTTCGATGACATTCTCCGCCAAGGGGCGCAACTCCTCCGAGAGCGCGGCAATCTTTTCCGCACGGGCAAAATCCATCGTGCCGATTCCCAGACGGTAGGCGTCGGGAATCTCGAAATCGAAAAAGTCCAGCTGCAAGGAAGCGCGGCGTATGGCTTGGGGGCCTTTGGCCGCTCCGGGGCAGTAAGAAGTGGTAACATCCCAGGGCACGGAAACCAATACCAAGGGAGATTCATTTTCCGTATAGGGAAATCCGAAATAATTGCCGTTGGGAGCCAACGGGGCTTCGGGGTCGAAAACGGGAGCCATTTTACAGAATTTTAAGTTCGGTACGGCGGTTCTTGGCGCGGCCTTCTTCGGTCTGGTTATCGGCCACCGGTCTGTCGAAACCGTAGCCTGCCGCTTCAATCCGCGAGGCATCGATGCCTTTGCGGATCAGGTAATCCGCCACCGCCCGGGCGCGGTTTTCCGAAAGGGTCTTGTTATACTGCGCCGAACCTACATTGTCGGTGTGTCCGCTGATTTCGATGCGCACCCTGGGGTTCTGCGCCAAAAAGAGGAAGATGCGTTCCAGCTCGCCCACAGACGATTTTTCAAGCTGGTATTTGTCGGTTTGGTAAAAGATGTTTTCCAGCACGATGCGCGTTCCCTTCTCAATCGGTTGCAACCGGATTTCCTTGCGCATCGGTTTTTGGGCATTGCCGTAG
>CAMWTX010000180.1 GCA_947177315.1 uncultured Bacteroidales bacterium
GATCCAGCAAATCGAAACCGCGCTCTTTCATCATTTCCCCAATCTTATGCACCGCTTGTCCAAGTTCATTCTTTTCTACAAAGGCCTTTTCGTAATCGTAGGTCTTCTCCACCTTACCGTTGGCTTTCGTTACCTCTACCTCAAACCCGTTCTTATGACACCAGTTATTGCTGGGAAAAACCATCAACGACGGCTGCACGGCCTGTGCCGACACTCTTGCCACGAACAGTGCGCAAAAAAACGGCAATATCCATATCCATTTTTTCATGATTTCAAATTTTTAAAAATTAAAACATACTGTTCATGGCTTCGATGACGCCTGATTTTTCAAGATATTTCCGGAGTTCATCTTTACGCACCGAAACTTTCACCCCAACTTTATACTCTTTTTTCAACTTAATGACATCGCCGGCTTCCAACGCGCCGTTGTTGACCAACGAAACGAACTGCTGATAGTCACCTCCCGTTTTGAAAAAATCATTGAAAAAAGCACGGTGCTTTTCATAAACCGTACCGTCCGAAGCCAAGGGTTTCTGTATTCCGTAGCCCTTGAACACCACCGCATGCACAGCATTTTTAGAAGCTTGCATCAGCGCGGCATCTTTCTTTTTGGCATATGTCCATACTTTGAACACCGCCGTTCCCTGTTTGCCGGTCTTGCCTATATCTTCCACTTCGTACCGCCATGCAAAAGTTTCCCTATCCACTTTCTTCTTAGCATAAAGTGCCTGTAAGGAAAAGCAGAGCAGCAATAAAAAAATGATATATCTTTTCATATCTCTTGCGCTTAAAAAAATCAAGGCAGAGCCGGCTGTATCCCGTCTCTGCCCTGATTATTCATAATATCAATTTATTTTTTCGCTTTTTGTTTCTTTACAAGCATGCCGTTATTGGCGTTCTTTACCGCCTTGAATTGTGTTCCCTGCAAAGCGTTTTCGTTATTATCCGCATTCAGGGCGTTGTCTATGTCTTCGTTGTCCCAAATGCCGCCTTTGATGGGTTTGGTAACGCCTACTTTTTTATACTTCAGAATGCCTTTTTCGTTTACGTAAGGTTCATATACGTCAAAAACATCTTTCTCCGTAATGGATTCCTTTGTGCCCATATCGACAAGCATAACCTTGTCAACAACATCCATAATCGGCATCATCGGCTTGAACTCTTCATAATTGTTCTGCAACAGGACAAGTTGTTTGTGGATATTCTTATGCATGGCCTTTTCCACCATAGACTTAGCATCCAGATTATCTTTGTTGGCCAACACAACGGTAGAACATTTATTTACCCCCATGTATTCCAACTCAAACGGAGTGGCGTTGAACTTCTGCATATCGAGCTTCTGACCGTCAAAACAAGCAAAGAACTTTTCGGCTTCTTCTTCGTTCCATTTCAACTTATATAACAAAGTGGTGGTATAAGCGCTGAAACCATCCTTGGTCTTTTCATAAACAGCCTCTGCCGCTTTTTCCGCCGCCATTAATCCGGCCGCACCCATCGGACCTGCCGCCGCTGCCGTAAGACCTGCCAATGTTACGGCCACATCCTTAGCAAATCGGGCAATCGGTTCATTTTGATAGAAATTCAACTTTGAAAACGCAACATAGGTATTGGCCATCGTCGGTTCCATCAGTTCATTATACAACTCACGCTGTGCGCCGATATTGGTTTGTCCCGCCGCGTTTGCCTGATTTTGTGTGGCACCGTAGCAAGCCAACTTAAAAATGAGTTCATCGCTATATGCACCATCTTCCTGCAAACCCCACCATTTGGCGATTAACTGGTGCGCAATCTCATTCGATAAGCCATCCACATATTGTTTCAATTCCTCGTTGTATTTCTTTCCGGAAAGATTTTCGGACAGTGACTTCAATTCATCGATAGACAATGAGCCCAAACGTGAACCGTATTCCGTAATCAACTGCATCATGGATCCTTTGGGATTTCCGGCTTTAGCTTCTTTAAAAGGAATCTCAAATTCATTAAACATAGCGGGAAGCATGTAGGTCTGCCATGAGGCGGAGACATGTTCCATAAATTCTTCCGGAGCGGAAGGTTCATCGGTTGTCAACAACACCATGTGCAAGGAAGGCCGTTGATAATCCTTCGTTACTTTTTGTGCCTGAACAGGGAGCATAGCCAATAAAGCCATGCCACAGAGCAAGATAAATTTTTTGTTTGTGTTCATATTATTTGTGTTTTTTTATATTGTATCGCAAATTAAAATAAAATACGCCACAAAAGCAAACACAGCCAAGAACTATTTATTCACACGCTATACGATTTGAACATGGGCTACAAAAGCAAATGAACATAATAATTTATTTATCAGATACAACAAAATATTTATCGAAAATTTACAAGAAAAGTTTGCAATTTTAGTTTTCAATCGTAAATTTGCAAAGAAAACTAAAACGGCTATGGTTGATAGATTATTACAGCAGAAGATAAAGGCGTTGATGAAGAAATTTCCGGTGGTGACCCTAACCGGGCCACGTCAGTCGGGCAAATCCACGCTCTTGAAATCTGCATTTCCCAAGTACCGCTATGTGTCGCTCGAAGACCCCGATATGCGTCTGTTGGCCACCGAAGACCCCAAAGGCTTTCTATCCACCTATCTCGACAAGACGATTATCGACGAGGTGCAGCGCGTTCCCTCCTTGTTCTCCTATCTTCAGACCCATATCGACCAAGCGGGTAGGGAAGGTATGTACTTGTTGGCGGGCTCGCACAATTTTCTGCTGATGGAAAGCATCAATCAATCTTTGGCCGGACGCACGGCGATATTGAAATTGTTGCCGTTTTCTCATGCGGAAATGAACGCGGCAGGAATAGTTCCCGGTTCCATTGAAGAAGAAATCTTTATGGGTGGTTATCCCCGGCTCTACGATAAAGGCATCTATCCCACCGACTTTTATCCGTTTTATATCCAAACTTATGTGGAAAGGGATGTGCGGATGCTGAAAAATATTGGGGATTTGAGCAAATTCACCCGTTGCATCAAACTGTGTGCGGGACGTATCGGACAGTTGCTCAACCTTTCTTCTCTTGCCAACGAATGCGATGTGGCGGTCTCCACCCTCACCAATTGGATTTCCGTATTGGAGGCCAGCTATATCTGTTACCTGCTGAAACCCGACCACAACAACTTTGCCAAACGCTTGGTAAAGACCCCGAAGCTCTATTTCTACGATACGGGCTTGGCGTGTTCACTTTTGGATATCAAAACGCCCGAACAAGTAGCGTCTCACTTTCTGAGGGGCGGTCTTTTTGAGAACCTTGTGGTCAACGAGTTTATCAAGGACTCCTACAATCAAGGTGAAACGCCCGACCTTACTTTTTGGAGAGACAGCACCGGCAACGAGGTGGATTTGTTGCGCTACACAGAGGGGATGCCTCATGCCTACGAAATAAAATCGGGAGCCACTTTCTCGCCCGATTTCTTCAAGGGAGTCTCGAAATGGGCCAAACTTTCCGCAACGCCACCGGAACGTTGTTTTGCTATATATAATGGTGAAAACGATATACAGACCGCTGTAGGAAAAGTGTTGCGTTGGAAAAATTTAAATCTTTGACTACTTTTGCAAGTTTGGCTTTGTGGGCCTGACGGCTTTAGGGTCGGGCGGGTT
>CAMWTX010000181.1 GCA_947177315.1 uncultured Bacteroidales bacterium
CCTTTTTCCATCATGTTCTGCAAGGCGTCGGTAAGCTGGTATTCGTTTCCTTTGCGCACATTGTGGTCGATGAGGTATTGCAGTTCGTTCCGGAGGTTGTTGCCGTCCTTAAAGAAATAGATGCCGATGATGGCCAGGTCGGATACCGGTGTCTTGGGCTTTTCCACAAAGCCGGTGATGTGTTGGCCGGCATCGGTCAGCACCACGCCGAACGCGCTCGGGTCGGGCACCCGTTTGGTCCATATTACCGAATCCTGCGTGGTGTCGAGCCGGTTGGAGCAGTAAAAAAGCGTGTCGGCAAAGGCCACCACTACCGGGCCTTGCAGGGAGGGGGCGGCGCACAGAATCGCGTGGGCGGTTCCCAGGGCTTCTTCCTGATAGTAAATCGAGGCCTTGGCGCCTATATTTTCGGCGGCCTGTCTGAGGTCGTTCTCGGTTTTTGAGCCGAAATGTCCCGTGATAAAGGCTATTTCTTCTATCGGTTCTTTCACGGCCTGCGAAATCTGCCCGATCAGGTGTTCCACAATCGAACTGCCGGCAAAACGGATCAAAGGCTTGGGCGTGGTGAGGGTATGCGGGCGCATGCGTTTGCCCATGCCCGCCATGGGGATGATGATTCTCATTTTCTTAGTTTTTTCCGGTGTGTCCGAAACCGCCCGCGCCGCGTTCGGTGTCGGAAAGGTTTTCGGCAATCTGCCACTCCACTTTTTCGTGCCGCGCCACCACCATCTGGGCAATGCGCTCGCCGTTCTCTATCGTAAAGGGCTCTTCGGAGAGGTTTATCAAAATCACTTTGATTTCGCCCCGGTAATCGGCATCGATGGTGCCGGGCGTGTTGAGCACGGTAATGCCGTGCTTGGCGGCCAATCCGCTGCGGGGGCGTATCTGAGCCTCGAAACCTACGGGCAGTTCGATAAACAGCCCAGTGGGAATAAAGGCTCTTTGTCCCGGCTTGATCACGACGGGGCTTTCCAGACAGGCGCGTATATCCATGCCGGCAGATGCCGCCGTGGCGTATTCCGGCAAGGCGTGCCCCGATTGGTTGACGATGCGTACCGAAAGCGTGTTGTTCATTTTCTTATGATTTATCGTTTATGCACCATGCCTTTGGCATGTTTTAAAATGCCTTTGGCCAAGGCCGGCAGTTCGGGTTCTTTCTTGAGCACAAGCGCCCCGAAGACAAGCAGTCCGGCAAGTCCGTACAGCAGTTTGAGCCAGTTTGATCCGAAAGGCAGGAAAAGTCCCGGCAGCCCGATGGCTACGGCCACCGCCAGGTAAAGCAGGATCCGTTTTACCGGATAGGGCACGGGATAGCATTTTTGCCCCCAGAAATAAGAAACCACGCTCAGGGCCACATAGCAGGAAAGCGCGGTCCAGGCCGCTCCGTGGTAGCCGAAAACGGGTATCAGCAAAAAGTTCATGCCTATCGTGATGGCCGCCCCGATCAGCGAGATATACATGCCGATATGGGTCTTGTCGCTAACCTTGTACCAAACCGAAAGGTTAAAGAAAACGCCCAGAAAGAGGTTGGCCATCAGCAGAATCGGCACCACATCGGCGCCCTGGCGGTAGTCCGCCCCTACAAAATACATGAGCTGATCTAAGAAAAGCACGCAGACCAGGTAGATAAAGGCGCAGGTAATCACAAAATATTTCATCACCTTGGCGTAGGTGGCCTGGGCATCGCCCGAATCCATCTGCTTGAAGAAGAAAGGTTCGGCGGCGAATCGGAACGCCTGCACGAACAGGGTCATGATAATCGACAGCTTGTAGCATGCCCCGTAGATGCCCAGTTGATGCATGGCGGTGGCCGGGTCGGGGTTGAGGTATTTGAGCAGGATGCGGTCGAACGTGCCGTTGATGATGCCCGCCATGCCCCACACCATTACGGGCAGCGTATAGACCATCATTTCCCGCCATATCTTGGCGCTGAAGGTAAAGCGCAGCTGTTTCCATTCGGGAGCGAGGCATACAAACGTGAACAGGCTGGCGATCAGGTTGCTGATAAAGATATAGCCCACGCCCATGCCGGGGTCGTAGATAAGGCGCAGCCACGAATCGGGATTGGCTTGCAGGCGGGCGGGGCAGTAGAGGATAAAGAACAGGTTGAGGAAGATGTTCACCGCGATGTTGAGCGACTTGAGCAGGGCGAACCGCAGGGCCTTGTTCTGTTCGCGCAACAGGCAGAAGGGCACGGCGGCCAGCACGTCGGCCGAAAGGATGATGCCGAACCAGGTGATGTATTGCCCGGCTTCGGGATAACCCATCTTGACTCCGATTTGGTTGTGGAATCCTACCACAAGGCTCAGGAAAACGGCGGTGGTGGCGGCGATGGACCACACGGAGGTGCTATAGACGCGCTTGTCGTCTTTGTATTTCTGCATGAAGCGGAAAAAGGTGGTTTCCATGCCGTAGGTGAGCAATACCAGCAGGAACGCCACATAGGCGTAGAGTTCGGTAACGATGCCGTATTGGTCGGGTGCGAAATTGTAGGTATAGAGCGGAACCAGCAGAAAATTGAGGAACCGCCCCACAATGGAGGGCAAACCGTAAATAACCGTTTGTTTGGCAAGGCTTTTCAGTTGCATGGCGATAGACGGGTTAAAGGTCGGATGAAATCCGACAATTCTAAAACCGCAAACAACAAAGATACAAAAAGTCGAGCGCAGAGACAACTGCAAGTCTCACTTGCAGGTTGGCTCTGCCGAGACGCCGTATCTTCAACGGAGTTAAAGATACACTGAAATTTGTATATTTGCTATACAAAAACCAACGTTTAACTTAAGCCGAGAGCAGAGGCCAAGCTTGCTTGGACTATGCCGAGGCGGGTTAAAGGTCGGTTGTAAAACCAACACCATGAACGCGTATATCCGTGCAAAACTCCCGACAATCCGCGCATGTTTCGATAAATATCCTATCGAAAAGGTTTGGATTTTTGGTTCTTATGCACGTGGAGAGGAAGATGCCGAGAGCGATGTGGATTTCTTGGTACGCTACAAGGAGAATGATGGCCTATCTTTATTAGGGATTGCCCATATAGGGAATGAATTGAGTGATTTACTCGGCAAGGAAGTAGATCTTGTGGAAGATGGTTATCTTTTACCTTTTGCCGTAGATAGTGCAAACCGTGATAAGATTCTGATCTATGAGAGAAACGCCAAGAGATAAAGAACGGCTTGAACATATCCTCATGGCATGCAATAATATCGCTGTCGGTATGCAACAGTATTCCTTTGCGGAGATTCAAAAGAATAACTTGTTGTATTACGGTATGATTAAGAATGTGGAGATAATAGGCGAAGCCACCTATCATTTAACCAAAGAATTCAAGGAAAAGCATTTGGATATTCCTTGGAGAGATATGGAACGTATGCGGCACGTTCTTGTGCATGACTATTATGTAATAGACCCCAAACGATTGAAAGCTGTCCTCGAAGAGGATATTCCGTTCCTTTGTCCTCAAATACAGATACTTTATAATACCGAATTCAGAGGTTAAAGCAAACCTGTCGAATAGGATATCTTTTCCTTGCTTACCCCAAAACAAAAAAAAGCCCCGCATCCCTGCGAGGCTTTTTTCCGACCACAAACAGCCTGT
>CAMWTX010000182.1 GCA_947177315.1 uncultured Bacteroidales bacterium
GGATATGGTTTCGCCCATCTCTTTCGAGAAAGACAGGATAAGGGCCATCATTCTCAACCAACGCAAACGCGAGGTGCAGCACGCCATGGAGGAAGACCTGCTGGAAGAAGCCCTGCGCTCGGGTCAAATTGAATATTACAATTAGGATGAACGCGAAAAAAAACGGGTGGGGAACCCATCGGATTTTACTTACCTTTCTGTGTGGCGTGTTTTCCTTTTCGTGCGTTTTGGCCGGCAACCTGCCGTTTCCCGATAACGATACGGTGTCGGATGCCGGTAGAAAGTATGGCAAGACGAAGAAAAACGAAGAACAACGGGTAACCCCTATCGTGGATTCGTCTTTGCTGCATTTTACGGGCGCGGACAATACCGTGCCGGATAAGAAATCC
Organism: uncultured Bacteroidales bacterium; assembly: GCA_947177315.1. Classification (GTDB taxonomy): domain Bacteria; phylum Bacteroidota; class Bacteroidia; order Bacteroidales; family P3; genus Pullibacteroides. Next base: position 390 of record CAMWTX010000182.1, read on the forward strand.
ATAGAAAAGGAGGAAGCGGCGGAGGCGGCGGAGCAGGGCGGATTGGTGGTGGATGAGATTGCCGCCGTGATCGGTACGAAAAAGGTAAAGCTTTCGGATGTGGAACGTTCGTTGGAAAATATGCGTGCCGGCGGCATGGCCGTTACCGAAAGTTCCCGTTGCGAAGCCTTGGAGTCGCTGATGGTTTCCGCCCTTTACGAACTGCAGGCGGACGAAGACAGTATTCAGGTGGGAGAGGCGGAGGTGGAACAGGAATTGGAGGCCCGTTTGCGGTATTTCATAGAACAGATCGGTTCGCGCGAGAAACTGGAGGAATTTTACGGAAAGACCATCCTGCAGATTAAGGAAGAGTACCGCGAAATGATACGCAAGGGCATTGTATCCATGCGCATGGAGGCCAAACTGACCGAAGACATCAAGGTTACGCCCAGCGAGGTGAAACGTTTCTACAACACGCTGGATCGCGACAGCATTCCGCTCGTTCCGCTCAAGTTCGAGCTGCTGTATATTACCCGTAAACCGCGTATCAGCACCGATGAACGCCAGATAGCGAGGGAAAGGCTGGAGGCCATACGCGCGCGCATCGAGAAGGGCGAACAGTTCAAGTCGATGGCGGCCCTGTATTCCCAAGATCCCGGATCGGCCAAGCGCGGAGGCGATTTGGGCTATGGCGGCAGGGGCGACTGGACGAGCGAGTTCGAGTCGATGGCGTTCAGCCAGCCGGTGGGCGTGTTGTCGCCGGTGTTCGAAAGCCAGTTCGGTTTTCATATTCTGGAAGTCTTGGACCGTAAGGGCGAGATGGTCAAGGTGCGCCATATCCTGATCCGCCCCGAGGCGTCCGATATGGATTTGATACGGGCGCAGCAGGAACTCGATTCGGTGGCGGAGCTTATCCGTAACGGAACGTTTACGTTCAAGGAAGCCGTAAAGCTTTTTTCGGACGAAGCCGGGGCGCAGGGCGACGGCGTATATCTGAGCCCGATGACCCACAAGCCCAACTATACGGCCGAAGAATTGGAACCGATGGTATATCTTTCCATACAGAACATGCAGGAAGGCGAGAATACCAACGCCCTTTTGTACCAGACCCAGGACAACCAGCCCGCTTTCCGTATCTTTTATGTAAAGAGCCGTGTTTCGCCGCACCGTGCCGATATTCAGGCGGATTACGATATGATTTATGAGATGGCCTTGGAAAAAGCCAAGGCGGATGCCATGAAAAAATGGATGACCAACAAGATTGCCAATACGTATGTGCGGGTGATGAGCCGTTATAAGAACTGTAAATTCATGTACCGATGGAAGAATCTGTAAGCGGATATAAAGACCAGGTGGAAGCCTTGCAGGCCTTGGCGGAACGTTACGCCATGCTGCGCCGGGAAATAGCCCGGCAGATTGTGGGGCAGGACGAAGCGGTGGAATCCATTCTGATTTCCATTTTCAGCCGCGGTCATGCCTTGCTGGTGGGGGTTCCGGGATTGGCCAAGACGCTTTTGGTGCAGACGATGGCCAAGGTGATGGATTTGAGTTTTTCGCGCATTCAGTTCACGCCCGACCTGATGCCCTCCGATATTACCGGTTCGGAAATCTTGGATCACGACAGGAATTACAAATTCCTCAAAGGGCCTGTGTTCGCCCATATCGTGCTGGCGGACGAGATTAACCGTACTCCGCCCAAAACCCAGGCGGCGCTGTTGGAAGCCATGCAGGAAAAGAACGTTACGGTAGGAGGAAACACCTATGCTTTGCCTGAACCTTTCTTTGTACTGGCCACGCAGAACCCTATCGAACAGGAGGGTACTTATCCCTTGCCCGAAGCCCAGCTGGACCGCTTCATGTTTCAGATCAGTCTGGATTATCCGGCCTTGGAAGAAGAAATAGGCATTGTAAAGGCCACGACCCTTGACCGGCAGGTTTCCTTGAACGCCTTGATGGGCGAAAAGGAAATCATGCAGTTCCAGCACCTTATCCGTCAGATACCCGTGCCGGATTCGCTCTACGAATATGCGGTAAAGCTGGTGGCCTCCACCCGTCCCAACCTGCCTTCCGCCCCCGAAATCACCAAAAAGTATATCGCCTGGGGCGCCGGACCGCGCGCTTCGCAATACCTTATCATCGGTGCCAAATGCCATGCGGCGCTGCATGGCAAGTTCAGCCCCGACAAAGAAGACGTAAAGGCGGTCTCCTTGGCAACCTTGCGTCATCGGGTTGTAAAGAACTACAAGGCGGAAGCCGAAGGAATCTCCATCGACACCTTGCTTTCGGAATTACTCTGAGTTTTTTTCGGATTTTTTTGAAGCAGACTTGCCGGGTTTGAGCCGGGCGGTTATTGCTTTGCCAACAGCCCGAAGTTTTCCATCGAAATCCGACGTCCCGTTTCTGTGGGCTGCAAGTCTATGCAGTTTGTCTGCAAACTGAGCAGGTCGCCGATAAAGAGGCGGTTGGCTAAGGCGGGCTTCAATCCGCTTAAGATTCGGATACATTCGTGGGATTGCATGGCGGCTACCCATGCCGGCAACGGGCTGATGACCCCTCGGGGGCTGTCGTCCGCCTGAGAGTTTTCTTCAGGAAAAAGGCAACGGTAGGTGGCCGACTGCGCATCGGCGTTGAATACGGCCAACTGCCCCGAATATTCGCGGATGCTGCCATAGACAAAGGGAATTCCCAAGCCTACCGCCAGGTCGTTCATCAGATAACGCACTGCCGCCTTGTCGCTGCCATCTACGATAATATCGCAACCTTCGGCGATTTCCCAGGCGTTTTCCGGGCTTAGAAAAATAGGATGAATTTCTATTTTCGTGCCGGAATTCAAGGCTTCAAGGCTTGTTTTGGCGCATTCGGCTTTGAGGATTCCCACTTGGTTCTCCCGATACAGGATTTGGCGTTGGAGGTTGCTCAATGAAACCGTATCCCCGTCCGCCAATACCAATCTCCCCACGCCGGCGGCGCAGAGCAGGGGGGCGATATGTCCGCCCAGGCCGCCCAATCCCACCACCAAAGCCGTTTTCTGCCCCAATCTTTTCTGGTGGGCTTCCGTAAAATCGGGCAGCATCAGATGCCGGGCGTAACGTTCTTGCAGATTATCGGGCGTCATATACCCTGTCCCAGTCTTTCCACACCACTTCGTAGCCCTGTTCCTCTATCATCCTTTTCATTTCTTCGGGCGAGCGGTTGTCGTTCACCTCGAACTGCGCCACTTCCTTGT
>CAMWTX010000183.1 GCA_947177315.1 uncultured Bacteroidales bacterium
CGTAGCTCAGTTGGATAGAGCAACAGCCTTCTAAGCTGTGGGTCGAGCGTTCGAATCGCTCCGGAATCACAAACAAAATTTCCACAAAATCAAAGCCGTATGTTTTTCATGCGGCTTTTTTGTTTACAGACCCGATAAAGAACAATTCACCCCAACTGAAACGCCTTTCGGGCTGAGCCGTCTTCTACGTGGATGACTCCGCAATACGTAAAACCGTTTTTGTTTATCCAGTTCAACATGGGGATATTGTCCGCATGGGTATCTATCCGTATCGACACGCCTTGCCGCTTGCAGAAATCAAGGCAGGTATCCGCCACGCCACGAACAATACCGGCAGAAGCTATCCGATGAATGGTGCCATAAGGCTCATCGTTCAGCCATTTTCCCTCAATCTTGGCATAGGTAGGGTCTTCTCCCACAATAAACGTAAACACCCCGGCAATCTGCCCGCTGTATTCCACCACGTAACTGTTTGATGCCTCTATATCCGCAACAATAAGCCTACGGGAAGGATAGCCGTTAATCCATTGGTGCAGATTACCGGTTTCGCGCATCGATTTCCGCGCCACTTCATACACCGCCATCACTGCATCCAAGTCCGAAAGCAAGGTTCGGCGGAGGGTAAATTCATTCCTGGGCATCCGCTCTCTTTTGATTTTTGCAAACATACAATTTCTTTTTCGCAATCCCCGTATGCTTTCTCTTTATTAAAATTACCATTAAACTATGATTTTAGTTTGTTTTTCGATTTCAAAATATGTATTTTTGCACAAATTACTACTACACTATGAATACAAAAGAAATCGGACAGGTTATCAAGTCGCGGAGACGGGATTTGAAAATCAAACAACAAGAACTGGCCGATTTAGCGGGGGTTAATATCAACACCATCGTTGCCATTGAACGGGGTGTGGGAAACCCTAAAATCGAGACCTTACTCGCCATCTGTGAGGTTCTCGGATTGCAATCTATCGTGAAATTAAAAGATTGAATAAGCCATGAGAAGTTGCGAAGTATATGTACACGGAATCAAGACCGGCATCCTGACGGAAGAGGATAATCATGAATTCACATTCTCTTACGACCGAGCCTATCTATTGAGCGATGACGCGCAACCGGTAAGCCTCACCTTACCTTTACGGGCGGAACCATATCATTCCACTTTTTTATTCCCCGCTTTTTCCAACATATTGTCGGAAGGCGAAAACAGGCAGATTCAATCGCAACTCCTGCACATAGACCCCGATGATGATTTTGGAATATTACTGCACACCTGCCGTTTCGACACCGTGGGCGCCATCACTGTAAAACCGATAGCAGAATGAAAGAACTCGCTCTCTGCCCCTCCACCTTGGCCCAGGGGTTCAACACCTACTCGCCTTTGGCCCGGAAAGTTCTTTTTGACGGACATGCCGTATCCCATCTATTTTCCGAGCCAAGTCCCGAAACAGATTCTGTCGAGACCCAAAATGCCATTAAAACAGTGGGCAGGATTTCCCTTTCCGGCGCTCAATCAAAATTCTCGGCAGTAGTGGATGCCGAAAACCGATTGCGTTATGCCCGTGCCGAAGAGCAAGGAACCTACATTCTCAAACCACGTCCAAGAGGCTATCATATCATAAATAAAGATTTCTGTGCAGCCAACGAACATATAACCATGCAACTCGCATCACAGGTATATGGCATCGAAACGGCAGCGAATGCCCTTTGCTTCTTTGCCAACGACGGTACCTCCGCCTATATCACACGTAGGTTTGATGTACACGCCGAAGGCAAATACAAACAAGAGGATTTTGCCGCATTGTTAGGTTTCTCCAAAGACAACGGCGGCCCGAATTACAAATACGACAAAGCCAGCTATGAAGACTGCGCCGAAGTGATCCATCGGTATGTAAAGGCCGCCCTAATTGACATACGGCGTTTTTTCCGACTTATCTTGTTCAACTTCGTAACCTTGAACGATGATGCCCACCTGAAAAATTTCTCATTGATTGAACGTAACGGAGAGTTCCGCCTGTCGCCCGCCTATGATTTGATAAACACCTCCTTGCAATTACGGGAACCGCGCATCTTCGCCCTCAAAAAAGGATTGTTCAAGGAGGGAATGGCCATGTCGGACATTCGGCAAATCGGACATTCGGATTTTGAAGAGTTCGGTAAACGGATAGGGCTTCCGCCCAAAGTGATAAAACAGGACATAGGCACCTTTGCCGCCACCCATCCGCTAGCTAACGAATTGCTGGAACGCTCTTTCCTTTCCGAAGATTTGAAAAAGCAATACCGACAGGCATATGAATACCGACGGAAAATGTTAAGTTTCTAATTATCCGTTTTTGCGTAAAATACCCTATCTTTGTTCCTTGCTGAAATTGCATAATAACTATAAAACATACCAAAATGCAAAGAGACACGCAGATTTTCGACCTGATTCAACAGGAAAGAAAACGCCAGACTTCGGGTCTGGAACTGATTGCTTCCGAAAACTTTGTTTCCGACCAAGTGATGGAAGCCATGGGTTCGGTAATGACCAACAAATATGCCGAAGGCTATCCCGGACACCGCTACTATGGCGGATGCCAGATTGTGGATCAGAGCGAACAGCTTGCCATTGACCGCATCAAGGAAGTGTTCGGCGCCGAATACGCCAACGTGCAGCCGCACTCGGGCGCTCAGGCCAACATGGCGGTGTTCGTTGCCTGCCTCAAGCCCGGCGACACCTTTATGGGCTTGGACTTGGCGCACGGCGGACACCTTTCCCACGGTTCGCCCGTTAACTTCTCGGGGCTTACCTACCGTCAGGTAGCTTACCGCGTGGGCGAAGAAACGGGAACCATCGACTACGAACAGATGGAAAAGACCGCGCTCGAAGAAAAGCCCAAATTGATTGTGGGCGGTGCTTCGGCCTACTCCCGCGACTGGGATTGGAAACGCATGCGTGAAATCGCCGACAAAATCGGAGCTCTCCTAATGGCGGATATCGCCCACCCCGCCGGCCTTATCGCCTGCGGTCTGCTCAACAACCCGCTCCAATACTGCCATATCGTAACCAGCACCACGCACAAGACCCTCCGCGGTCCCCGTGGCGGTATCATCCTGATGGGCAAAGACTTTGAAAACCCCTGGGGCTTGAAGACACCCAAAGGCGTGGTAAAGATGATGTCGCAGATTCTGGATTCGGCTGTATTCCCCGGTGTTCAGGGCGGTCCGCTCGAACACGTTATCGCCGCCAAAGCCGTGGCTTTCGGCGAATGCCTCACCGACGACTACAAACGCTACATCCAGCAGGTAAAGGCCAACGCCGCCGCCATGAGCAAGGCGTTTACCGATAAAGGCTACAAAGTTATCAGCGGTGGAACCGACAACCACCTGATGCTGATTGACCTCCGCACCAAATTCCCCGATTTGACGGGTAAGGTGGCCGAAAACACCTTGGTGCGTGCCGATATCACGATTAACAAGAACATGGTTCCCTTCGACAGCCGTACCCCGTTTACCACCAGCGGTATCCGCGTAGGTACGCCCGCCGCCACCACCCGTGGCCTCAAGGA
>CAMWTX010000184.1 GCA_947177315.1 uncultured Bacteroidales bacterium
AAGTGGTGTTGTCGATAACCTCCGCCACCAGTTCGTCGTTCTGCCCGAAATATAGCTTGTTTCCGATACGGATTTTGCGCGCCGGATCCACATATACGTCCCACAGCAAGGATTCCCGGTTGAGTTCCCGCAAGAGGAAAACGGTAATCATCGCGCCCGTCTTTTCCTTTTCGCCCGAAAGGCGTGCCGGAAACACACGGGTGTTGTTCATCACCAGCACATCCCCCTCGTCAAAATATTTCAGGATGTCTTTGAAAACCTTGTGCTCGATTTTCTGCTTCTTGCGATCCACCACCATGAGCTTGCAGTCGTCGCGGTCGGGCGTAGGGTGGGTAGCCACCAGTTTGGCCGGCAGGTTATAGTTGAATTGCGAGAGTTTCATTGCCAAAGACTTATTTTTTTGACGATTGGATTCCTTTTTAAAAAGGGCATACCTTCCCAAAAAGGGCGCGAAATTACAAAAATATTGGGAAAAAGTCAATTTTTGACGTTACTTTGCAAACGCAAACAACAAACCCCCAGCAACATGAGAAACATGGCAGGTTATGGGCTGGTAGCCCTCAAAGGTGTGGCGATGGGAGCCGCTGACGTGGTGCCCGGCGTATCGGGCGGAACTATCGCCTTTATCTCCGGCATCTACGACGAACTGATAGACTCCATCAAAAGCATCAATATCGCCAACCTCAAACTACTCTTTACGGGCAAGTTCGGCGCATTCTGGAAAGCCGTGAACGGCAATTTCCTGCTGAGCCTGATTCTCGGCATCGGCTTGAGCATCTTTTCGTTGGCACGTGTCATTACCATGCTGCTGCGCGATTATCCGGTGCTGGTGTTCGCCTTTTTCTTCGGGCTTATCGTGGCCTCGGCATGGTTCGTTTCCAAAGACATACGGCAGTGGAACTGGAAGACCCTGCTCGGCATGGCGGTGGGCATCGTGCTGGCGGTATGGGTAACTTCGGTAACCGCCGCCCATACCCCCGAAGCCCTGTGGTTCGTGTTCCTGTGCGGATTCGTGGCTATCTGCGCCATGATTCTGCCCGGTATCTCCGGCAGCTTTATCCTGCTGCTGATGGGTAAGTACGAATTTATCATGGAAGCCGTCAAGAACCTCGATGTGGCGGTGCTTGGCGTGTTCGCCGTAGGCGCGGTGGTGGGCATCACAAGCTTTGCGCGCCTGTTGTCCTACGCCCTGCGCAAGTTCCGCGCCCTTACGCTGGCGGTGCTCACCGGATTCATCATCGGCTCGCTCAATAAAGTATGGCCCTGGAAAGAAACCGTGCAGACCTACGTTGACAGCCACGGCATCGAAAAACCCCTGCTGGAAACCAATGTGATGCCCGATGCCTTTGTATGGCAGGCGGTATTGCTTATGTTGGCGGGATTCTTTCTGGTATGGGGGCTTGAAAAACTCTCCCGCCGCTGATTTGTGTGAACGCGATGCCGAACGCCCTTACAGGCTCTCGATGAATGCCGCCAGATCGGTGTCGCTGCTGTGCAACCCTAATTTCTTGCGCAGGCGGAAACGCGCCTGTTCCACGCTGCCTACGGTGGTGTGCGTAAGGTTGGCTATTTCCTTGGAACTCATGTTGAGCTTAAGATAGGCGCACAGCCTTTTCTCGTTGGGGCTGAGGTTGGGAAATTTTTCGCTGAGCGTCTTGAAGAATCCCGTATAGACCCTTTCGAACCGTAGTTCAAACTCTTTCCATGCGTTTTCGTTGACCGAAAGCGAGAGCTTGCGTATCACATCGTTGATAACCGACTGGTCGTTCTTCTTCAAGCCGTGCTTGGATTGCGAAAGCTGGGCGATACTGTCGGAGATGGCCTTGTCTTTCTGCTGAATCTGCATGGATTTGGACGTGATTTCGCGGTTGCGGCGGTCCAAGTCGAGCATGATGTTCTCATGCTGCAGCTTGGCGTTGTGGAGTTTGAACCGCAGGCGCGAGCGCATAAGCCACAGCACGGCGGTAAGCAAAGCCAGCATCACCACGCCGATGGCCCATGCCGTGTTGCGCCGCTTGCCGGCTTCCTTTATCTGCGCCATCTGCTGCTCGTACTGGTATTCGAGGCTGATGCGGTAAAGCTCGTTCTGCCCGTTCTTTTTGTTGAACGCTCCGGTAAGTTCATTCTGCTTTTTGGACCACAGATAGGCCTGTTTGAAATCGCCCAGCTGCTCGTAGATATGTGCCAACTGTCCGGCGGTGTTCAACTGAATTTCCAGCATGTTCAGATCGTTGGCTATGCTATCCACAATCTTGAACTCGGTAATGGCGGTATCGTAGTGGTTCAGGGTCTGATAGATGCTTCCGGTGTAATACAGCACCTGCGCCATAGAACGGCGGTTGTTGCGTTTAAGGGTGGATGAGAGCGCGATTTTGCCGTATTGCAAGGCTTGCTGATAATCCTCCGATTCGAAATAGAGGCTACATAGGTTCAGATAGATGGAAGCCGGATTGTAGGGGATGTTGTAGCGGCGGATAAGCTCGATTTGCTTTTTGAGAAGCTTTTCGCTTTCCTCTATTTTCTGTTGATATTGATAGCAGATAGCCAAATTGTTGTTTAACAAGATGGATTCCCTTTTATCCACCGTGTCGGCCAGCGCGAGCCCCTTGGCGATATAAGACTGCGCCTTTTCGATTTCGTTCTGCCGCGCGTAGAGCACCGCTATGGCATTATAGATGGCGGCGATAGGCTTTTGGTCGGGCAGACTCTGATAGATTTTCAAGGCGGAATTGAAGTTGTTGTAGGCCGCATCCAGAATCTCCATGCCCATATAGGCGGAACCGGTCAGATACAACGACTTGGCATATAAAGACTTGCTATTGATCCGCTGGGCGAGCTCCTGCAAGGTGTGGGTAAGGTCGAGCGAGATTTCGTAATTGCCCTTGTAGCGGTTCACATACGCCAGATATCCCAAGGCTTCCGCTTGTTTTTCAATGTCTTTCTGCTCCAGCGCCTCCCGATAGGCTTCGTTGGCGAAATGCAGGCAGGAATCTTCGTTGATGAACTTATAATGGTCGGCAAGCTTTATATAATCAGTGGGTTGAGGTCTCTCGGCCAGGGCGGTGCTTTCGGCTACGCCCAGCAAAAGACTTAAGAATAGTATCCGATAAGGTTTCATGGAGCAAATTTACAAGGTTATAAAAGGGTATGATGTGGAATTATGTGGATTGATGATCAGGTTGTTATTTCCCATTTTCCTCCTTTGGCCGGACCGAGGCGTTGAATCTTGCCCATTTCCTGGAGAAGTCTCAATTCTCTTTGTATGGTGCTTAGAGAGGTCGAAAACTTGCTTGCCATAAGTTTGGCGGAAATCAACTCGTTTTTTCTGATTTCCCGAAGAATGCTCTTTTGGCGCGTTGTTAAAGTTTCGCTCTCATTTTTTTTGCCGTTTTCTACGTCATTTTCTACGTCATTTTCTACGTCATTTTCTACGTCATTGACGGATATAATTTCCTTAAAATCAGGATGAACTGGAATATGAATGACACAGAAAAGCCTTTCGGGAGAAGTTTCGATAA
>CAMWTX010000185.1 GCA_947177315.1 uncultured Bacteroidales bacterium
ATTTCGGAAAATATCCGCACCTGTTGCGAAAGAACCGCACTTCCTGTGCCGTGCTGAACGGCAACGAAAGCCCTCAGGAGTTGGAAAGACTGGCCGACGACGTGTTTGCCTATTTCGGGCTGGGATGCCGCAACGTTTCAAAAATCTACCTGCCGCAAGGCTACGATGTAAAGGGGCTGGTGGCGGCGTTCGCGCCCTACACGCAGGAACTGGCGGCCAACCACGGATACAAGAACAATTACGATTATTACAAGTCGATATATCTGGTAAACGGAAAGTCGCATTACGACACGGGGGCGGCGCTCTTTACCGAATCGGAAGGCATGGCCTCGCCCATGTCGGTGGTGTATTACGGCTATTACAAGACTAAAGAAGAAATGCAAGCTTTGCTGCATGCAAACCGGGAGCAGATACAGTGCGTGGTGGGAGAAGGCGGGTTGCCGTTCGGTTCTGCCCAGCAACCCGGTCTTTCCGATTGGGCGGACGGCGAGGACGTTTTGGATTTCCTCGTGTCGCTCTAAACCTTTTTAGTCTTCGGTCAGTTCAAAATCGATGTCCTCAATCGTGTCGTTCACGATATGTTTTCCGGCCTTTTTGAGTTTGGCGCGGATGTGTAGCAACATGATGAGGTTGGTGATGCCGTAGAAGATGCAGCCGCAGCCCACCAGTATCATCAGGGTCTGTTCCGAAGCGATGGGGCGGAAGCAGATGAACACGCCCAGAAACAACAGCAACGCGCCCAAAATGTATTCGGCCATGCTGGGTTTGATGCCGGAATGGCTGATGCCGATAAGCGAAGCCAATTGGCTGATACCGCAGAGGGCAAGGAACACGCCCAAGAGAATCATCACGAACTTAACCCAGAATCCGGGCGCGATAATCAACGCCAAACCCACCACAAGGCTCAGCCCTAAGTTAAAGTAGTTCATTCCGGCCGGTTTGTTCTCGCCCGTCAGGAGGGTCAAAAAGGAAACCACGCCGATGAACAGGACGATGCCCCCGGTGATGGTTACGAACAACTGGGGCGTGAGGTTGGGGAAGAAGCAGAAAAACAATCCTGCCAGAATGAGCAATACGGAACGTATGATGCTCTTTTTTAAATCGAAGGCGGAAATGAAGATGCTCATGGTCTTATGTTTTAATTGGTTTTCTTTCTTTTCTTGGGGGCAGGGTTGCGGGCGATGATTTCTTCGTGCAACCGCCATTTACCGTTTTCGAACACATAGGCTTGATAAATGCCGCCTTCGGGCACATAGTAGGCGTAGTCGTCCGCCATGGCGGTCTGTTGCGGCATCAGGCGGTCAAAAATAATCATATTCGCCTTTTTCTCCTTTTTTTTGCCTTGTTGGTTCTTTTGCAGGTAGGACTGGCAGTCGTAGCGCAGTATCATGCCGGTTTTCTTGCCGAAGCGGAAAACCACCCGTTTGAGTTCGGAATCCTTGCGGCTTTTGTCTATCCTCGCGCTGCCCGGAACCCGGCCTTTGTTGGCGAACAGGCTCGCTCCGAACTGCAGCTGTCCGTCGGGCTTGATCCACATCACCTCGATAACGCTCTGTTGGTAGAGCTCCTGCCCGGAGTTCCATCCCAAAAAGGTGTAGTAGGTGCGGTTGCCTACCTTGTGCGCGATACATTCATAGTAGAAGGCACCCCACCAATTTTCCGCCGTGAGGCCAAGCGATTCGGGAAAAGGCTGGTAAAGCGACATGTCGCTCAGGTCGTACAGCAGATAATCGTTCTTGGTGGCGCGTTTTGCCTGTACCAGCGCCTTGTAAGACACCGTGCCGTCCGGGTCGGGTACGCCCCAGTTGAGCATACGGAATTCCCCGTCCTCGCCCTTGAAATAGTTGAGGTTCCTTATCTTTTCAAAAGGAAAATCCAGGTTTTGATAACGCTCCAGCGTTTCCTGCGCCAAAGAACGGAAACTGTCGCTGGCGTTCCAGCGGTGTTCGGCAGGGCAGGTGTAGATTTTGGCAAAGAGTCGGTTCAGCTCGGCAAGCCGCAGGGCGGTTGAATCTTCCACCGTCGGGCTTGCACCGCGCACGGGTAAAGCCTCGCTCCGGGCCATGCCCCACCAAAGCGGCAGACATGCCAATAGGATTTTCTTGAAAAGGTTCATTAATCCAATGGGTGGGTGATTTCCCATAGCCTTTGTTTTTAACGGGGCGTTTTATGATGTAAAGATATAAAAAAAGCAGAGGAAAGTTTTCCCCTGCTTTTTTATGCGGCTAACCAACGCTTTTTGATGTGGCTAACCGACGCTTTTTGTGCGGTTGAACCGGCAAAGACTATCTTACGACCATCAATTTGCGGTGAGCCGATTGTCCGTCTTTGGTAAGGCGTACAACATACGTGCCGTTGGCGAAAGAAGCCAAAGCGATTTCCAGATCGCCTTCCACCTTACTGTTGGCGTAAACCCGACGACCGGTGAGGTCGAAAATTTCAACATCGGCACCTTCCAGGTTCGTGATGTTCACGAATTCGGAAGCCGGGTTGGGATATACGCGTACATCGCCCATCACTTCGTTTTCGTTCGCCACGATTCCCGATTTCAAGGTGGAGGCAGACTGGAAGATGTATCCACTTTCAGGATCCTGTACGAAACATACCACCTGCAAGTCGAACAATTCTTCTACATTGGTTCTGGCCATGCTGATCGAATAGCGGAATCTTTCTTTTTTGTCGGCTTCAAACGTTGTTTTCTTTCCGATAGCATCGGTGGCAAATGCCATGGCAACATTGTGGAATTCTCTTTCTCCATTGGTCCGCCTATTGCCGGTGGTTGTCTTTTCCACTACCACGGCATGTACATTGCCGGTCATCTGCAGGTGTGAGGTGATTTCTATTTCCAAAGACAATTGGCCGGAGGCATCAATTTCGGCACTTTTGAAATCGATATCCATGATCGATTTCTTTTGATGATCTTCGGTGGCACTGGTTTTCAATAAACTGGTTATATCCGACCAATATTGGGCATCCCAATCCATAATATTGTCCATACCGTTGTAAATGGGAGTGGGAACGCTCCAATATCCGTCCCAACCGAAAATTTCGTCATAGTACAGCATTCGGGTTGTGTTTCCTTCAATATGATAGGGGTCTCCGTTTCCGGGAAAGTACATCTGGTATTTTATCACATTGATGGCTCCGGCACTCTGCAATTGAGCTAAAACAGGATTAAAATAACTGTTGGCGGTAGCGCAAGGACCGCAGGTGGAGGCTGTAAAACCTTCGAATAAAGGTACGTATTTCTGGGTGAGCTTTGATTCATCTACGAGATAGAAAACCAAAGATTCTTCATCCTTTTCTGTGGGGGCCGCCCCGTTGATTTTAGAAGGAAAGAATTTGATGGAGTGTTCGCCGATACCGAGACCGCTCAAATCAACTTGAACGGAACCTGTCGCCCGGCCAAGCAGAGGGGTGAGTGCCGGCTTGAAATTTCCGGGAATCGTGCCGGTTTTGGCGTTGTCATCAACAACATAGGTG